>NZ_QOBB01000052.1:0-37094 GCF_024704855.1 Burkholderia sp. HAN2018
GCGCTTCGTGCCGCCCGACGATCCGGGCGCGGCGGCGGCCGGCCTCGGCACCGTCGTGCGCGGCTGGATCAATCACCGCACGCTCGCCGACGCGCTGCGGCTGAACGAGGACGAGTTGCCGATCCTCGCGCAGACGGTCGGCTATCGGACCGGCAGTGCACCCTCGCATGCGTGAGCGCGGAGGCGGCCGCGCCTGCAAGACGGCGCGCGGATCGCTCCGCGCGCCGGATCCTCCCGATGGGCGACGCATGCCCGCATCGCCCGTTGCCCGTCGTCCGATCAGCTGATCGCGAGTTTCTTCTGCCCGACCGGCGCCTTCTTCGGCAGCGTCAGCGACAGCACGCCATCCTGATAGGTCGCCTTCGCGTTCGCATCGTCGATGTCGCCGGACAGCGAGAACGAGCGGCTGATCGCACCGCTGTAGCGCTCGCGCCGGATCACGCGCTCGCCGTCCTTCTGCTCGTTGTTGCGCTCGATCTTCGCGTGGATCGATACGGTGTTGCCTGTCACCTGGACGTCGATGTCGTCCTTCGCGACGCCGGGCAGTTCCGCGTTCACCGTGTACGCCTTGTCGTTTTCCGTGACGTCGATCTTCATCGATGCGAGATCGGGCTCGTCGGCCAGCGTCATGCCGCGCAGCGGCCTGAACAGACCCTGGAACAGATCGGCCACGGGTTCGATCGAAAACGGATCGTAACGCGTCATGTTGCTCATGATTCGCACTCCTCATAGGGATGACGTGCAGCCGGTGCGCTCGTCCCGACAGCAGCGGCCGCGATGAAGACCGGATGGCGCGGCACCAAATGCCGTGCGTGGGACGAATGATCTTTCGAATTCCAGCGTACCTCCGCGCCCCGGCACGCGCTTGATGCGCGTCAAGGGCGGCGGCCGATTACGTGCAGAACCGGAAATGGCCGCTGTGGAGCAGGATCGGCCGTCCGCCGATTTCCTCGAGCAGGCAGCGCGCGGCGCGCTCGATCGCGGGACGATGGCGTGCGAATGCGTCGACGAGGTCCGGCTCGCGAGGAGATGCCGCGCGGAAATGATCTTCCAGCGCGGCCGCGGTGATCGCGCAGCGTACGCGGCGGCCCTCGACGAGCGCCGGAAAGCTCAGTGCGGAATCGAGGTCGCAATACGTCGGATGTTCGAAAGGAAACGAGATCTGCATGATGATCACCTGGGCGGGTAACGCACGGGCCGACGGCGGTACTAGGCCGCCGCGACCGTCGCGTGCGCGGCATCCTCGCCGCGCACGAGCAGGACCGGGCAACGCGATGCGCGGAGGAAGCGCTCGGCGACGCTGCCGAGCACCAGCCGCCGGACACCGCGTCGACCATGCGTGCCGACCACGGCCAGATCGATCGAATGATCGACGACGTAGCGCTGCAGGCGCTCCGCGACATCCTGACCGAAATCGGTCTCGACGAGGTCCGTCTCGCCGTTGACGGCCGCGCGCGCGATCGTCCGGTCGGCATCGTGCAAGATCGCGGCGCCATGGCGCCGGATCTCGTCGAGCAACGCTTCCGGCTCGATGCGGCCGCGGTAGGCGAGCAGCGCGGATTTGTCGACGACGAACACGGCGAACAGGCGGGCGCCGCATACTTTGGCCATCCTCAGGCCTGCGTCGAGCGCCTGATTCGCGGTAGGACTGCCGTCCGTCGCAACCATGATCGTTGTGTACATGCGGGCCTCGCTGAGGAACGGACGCGCGAACGGCGTCCGGATTCGCTTCCATCATCGGCGCTCGCCGCCGGCGCGCGTTGACCGGAGTCAACGGTTTGAAGCCGCGATGAAACCGGCACGCGTGGAGACTGGCGGCCGCCGCGGCATGCGGGCCCGAGCGGCCGGCATCCGACGCTAGCTCGGCGGGTTCTCGTCCGGCCGGAAGCCTCGCTCGATTTCCGGAATCTTCCAGGCACACGCGTCGTATTGCCATCCCGGGCCGCCGTTGCTGTCGTACATGCCCTTGCACATCGCCTTGAGCCGGATCACCGCGCCGCCGCCCGATCCCGTGCGTGACGCCCAGAGATAGACTTCTCCGGCGAGAAACGGTGGCGCCGTTTCGATCCGGTCCGTGCTGAATCGCGTGATGCGGGTGGACGAATGATCCTGGACGTAGCGTCGCGTGCGGCTCCACGCACGATCGCATTCGGCCGGTGTCGAACACTGCAGCGATGCGGCTTGACGCATCGCAAGCAGCCGTGTTTCCATCGCCCTGAATGCGTCGGTTCGCTCTGCCCCCGCACATGCGCCCAGCGCGAGCAGCACACCTATCGCCAATGCCCGTTGTTTCATTGTCAATGCCTCGCCAGGCCGCGAAATTCGCACATGGTCACGCGCCGCATTACGCTGGCGCTGGAATCGACTGTATTGCCGCTCCGGCCAAGGCAGTTGACCTGCATCAAGTGCGCTCTCGCGCGGCTGGCTTGACTGGCATCAAGCCGGAAAGCGCCGTAGTCGGGTGCAATAGGAGGCGCCGAGTCGGTCATTTCTGGCCTGCCAGCCGTGTCCGGGGACATCGGGCAGACGAGAACGCGCGTGCTCGTTTCGAATCCAACCTGCCGGGAGTGGCAACACGCACGCGCACCCCGTACGATTCATCTGTTCATCATGTCCCGAGCCCCGCATGTCCCGTTCGCGCTGAGTCGCGCAAATGCACGACGAAAGTCGACGCAATTCGATCGCGCGATGCGCCGGCCCGCCACCTATCCGCACCCCGCGGGCCGGATCGCGCGGATCGAAACCCACCTGTCGGTCGTTTATCTTGCCGGACGCTATGCGTACAAGCGCTTCAAGCCGGTCCACTTCGCCTTCGTCGATCTCATGCGGCCCGCACAGCGGCGCCGCTGCGCGCTCGCGGAGTGCGAGCTCAATCGACCGTTCGCCGGCCCGCTGTACCTGGGTGTGTGGCCGCTCGTCGCGCACGGCCGGCGATGCGCGTTTGCTGCACCGGTGCAGACCGGCGGGCGCCGACGCCGGCAGCGGACGGTGCCGGGCGAGTATGTGGTGCGCATGCGCCGGTTCGACGCGCAGGCGATGTTGTCGGTTCGCAGCGCATCGCGCGATGACGGTCTGGCGGACGCCGATGCCCTCGCCGATACGCTTGCCCGCCATCACCTGCACGCGCCGCGCCGTGCCCCGCGCGGCCATCCCGGCAGCGCAGCGAGCGTCGCGGCCCAGTGCCGGGCGTTGCTGGACACGCTCGACGTCACGGTGCCGAACGAAGCCGCGCTGCGCGCGTGGTATGAAGCCGAGCCGACCCGCATCGCACCGCTGCTCGCCGATCGGCATGCGCTCGGATTCGTGCGCGCGTGTCACGGCGATCTGCACCTCGAGAACATCGTGCGCTGGCGAAACCGGATCCTGATGTTCGACTGCATCGAATTCGACGACGCGCTGCGCTGGATCGACGTGGCGAGCGATCTCGCGTTCGCGCTGATGGATTTCTCGGCTCACGGACGCGACGATTGCGCCCACCGCCTCCTTTCCGGCTGGCTGGCTCGCACGGGCGACCACGCGGCACTGGGCGTGCTGCCGTGCTACTTCGTCTACCGTGCGCTGGTACGCGCGCTGACCGCCCGGCTGCGCGGCAACGAAGCGGCGCGCGGCGCCTATCTGCGCATTGCGTCGGCGATGGTCGATGCGCGACGCGATGCGCGGCCGGCGTTGCTGCTGTGTCACGGGGTTTCCGGCTCCGGTAAATCGCTGGCCAGCCGTGCACTGGCCGTGCAACTCGGCGCCATCCGGTTGTCCAGCGACGTCGAGCGCAAGCGCCTGGCTGGTACAGCTGACGACACCCGCCTGTCCGCCGGCGCCTATTCGGACACGGCGATCGACGAGATCTACGAAAGGCTGCTTTCGGCTGCTCGCGTGGTTCTCGACAGCGGCTACACGGCGATCGTCGACGCGACGTTCCTGCGCCGCCACAACCGAGCGGCGTTCATCGCCCTCGCGGCACGGCTCGGCGTGCGCGTCGCGATGCTCGATTTCGTTGCGAGCCCTGCGACGCTCACCGCGCGTGTCGCGGCCCGGGCAGCACACGGACGCGATGCGTCCGATGCCGACACCGCCGTGCTGGCCCGGCAGATCGAGCATGCCCACCCGCTGACCGAAGACGAAGCCGCGATCACGATTCGTTTCGACACCGATTGCGACGCCGCGGCGTACGAAAGCCGTGCATTCTGGGGGCCGTTGTTCGCCTTGCTGCGCACGTAAGCACGCGATGCGCATGCCTCGGGCAATCGGCCCGCGCGCGCCGCGCGCCGCCCCGCAATGTCACGCGCGGAAACGCTGCTCCTCGATCTGCTGCAGCTTGCCGACTTCCACGACGCCGCCGAGCAGCCCCGAGAGGTGCTCGACGATATCGTCGAGCGTGACGATACCAACGAGGCGGCCTGCGTCGTCGACGACCGGCAGCCTCCGAATGCCCGAGCGGCGCATCTCCTCGAGCGCGACGCCGATCTCGTCCGTGTCGGACACGACGACGAGGCCCCGCGACATGATCTGGCCGGCCGTCACGTCGCCCGGATCGTCGCCTCGGGCCATCACCTCGATCACCAGGTCGCGGTCGGTAACCAGACCAATCGGAATGGCTTCGCCATTGCGGTACTCGATCACGACGATGTCGCCGACATGCGCGTGCCGCATGCGATCGGCCAGTTCAAACGCACTGCATTCGGCGGTGCACGATTCGACCGGCTGGGTGCTGATTCTTCCGATGTGCATGATGACGCTCCCGTTGCCCTTTGCATGGACGATACGCATGCGCGCCGCCGCGCGGCGACACATGTTTCCCGAGTTCAGGGTAAGCGTGGCGCCCCGGGCGGCCTTGACGCACGTCAACCTGTTGCGCGCTGTCGGCGCGCTGACGCGTACCGCGCAGTTTGGTTCGGCCGGAAAGCTGCAAGTGACGACGTCCATGATCTGCCGCAACAGCCATGCACGCGGCATCGCTAACGTGACGGTATGTCGTGAAATCCGGATCCGGCAGCACCGCTGGCAGGCAACGCCATTCTCCCCGTGGATTCCGTCGCCATGACCTACGCATTGATTCTGATGAACTTCGCTGTGTTCATCGCCGAGGCGAGCGGCTGGCCGGTGCTCGTCGACCTGTTCGCGCTATGGCCGCCGGCGCGGCCGGGCGCGCCGGCGACTCCGGAGTTCCACGTCTGGCAGTTGCTGACCTACAGCGTGCTGCATGCCAGTCTCGCCCATATCGCGTTCAACATGTTCGGGCTCTACATGTTCGGACGCGATGTCGAACGCGTGCTCGGGCGCGCGCACTTTCTCGCGCTCTACCTGGCGAGTGTACTGGCCGGCGCGATCACGCAGCTCGCGGTGATCCGAGCACTGCCGCCCAACGACGCACCGACCATCGGTGCGTCGGCCGGCGTTTTCGGCGCGCTGGTCGCCTACGCCGTACTCTTTCCGAAACGGCGCATCGTGCTGCTGTTTCCGCCGGTACCGATGCCCGCATGGCTGTTCGCGACCGGTTATGCGTTGACCGAATTGCTGTCCGGCCTCAGCGGCGACACAAGCGGCGTCGCGCACTTCGCCCATCTCGGTGGCATGCTCGGCGCGCTTGTGTGCCTCGCCTTCTGGCGAAAACGCGCGGACGAGCGCGTGTGACGCCTGTTCCAGCCGACCGCGCCGATGGCGCGAACTAGATGCTGAGATATCCCTGGAACAGCCACGGCGGGCCCTCTCTCTCACCTGTCGTGCGACCGCCCGCCGCAGGCGCGCAGATGCCCGAGAAACCGGGCGACCCGTCCTGCCAGAACGCCGGCACGAACGAAAATTCGCCATTGACCGTCACGATGAAGTCGCGATTGAACTGTGATGGCGCGAAAATCGTCACCTCGCGGAAGAACGACGCGGCCTCGTCGTGCGCCGTGCTGCGCGCGGCGAGCAGTCCCCTGGAGTCGTAACGCGCCGGCAGCGTGTACGTCCTCCCGCCGCGCTCGAGCGCCTCCGCCGGCGTGAAAACGAGTTCCACTCCCGGATACGGCAGGCGGTAAGGCTCGCGACAGATCGGGCCGTCCGGTCCGAGCGCGAGCGGCGGATGAGCCCAGAGCGAAAGCGACAGCGGGCTCGTGCGCTGGGCGAAGTATTCGGAAAGCCAGTTCATGGTCAGTCCTCCCGTGAACGGTCATTGACGTCGAATTGCGATGCTTGTCTGCCGGATCGACGCGGTTGCGTCGACGGTTCGTCCAGCGTCGCACGCCCTGTCGCGCGACGCTTGATGCCGATCAAGCACGCGACCGACATGCGGCCAAAACGGTCAGCGGCCGAACGTGCGGGTATGGTCGTCGTAGTCGAACAGTCCGGCGTAGCGGCCCCAGTCGGTCACGACCCGCAGCGCCTGGTCCGCGCTGCGCGGATCCAGATGATCCTCGAGTTCGAGCTCGAAACGCTTGCGCGGCGCGCGATGCCCTTCGCGTTCGCCCAGCACTTCGTCGATGTGCGCGGCGAGCGGCCCGAACCGGACGACATGCTCGCTAAACAGACGCCGCCGGGAATCGTCGTCGCTTTGCGCGAACACATGGCCCGCGGCACTCAGCCGGATGGTCCGGTCGTGCCATTCGGCAAACGCAAGAAGATGAAGCGCGGCCGCGAGCGTGTCGACGAATCCGGCGAGATGGTGGCTCGACACGTCGGGCAGCTTCATCGCCAGCGCACTGCCCGTCGCTTCCCGGCCTGCCGTCCCGTCGGCGATGCGTGCAGTCAGTGTCGCATAGATCCTGCCGACGATCGCCTGAACGGCCGGATCATGCCGACTGCGCGGACGCGGCAGCGGCACGCTCAGCGTTGCCTCGATGTGCGCCGGGCCGGCGCCGAGCACCAGGATGCGATCGCACATGAGCACAACTTCCTCGATGTTGTGCGTCACCATCAGCACCGACCGGATCGACAGCTGGTGCGCGTCCCACAGGTCGAGAAAATCGGTGCGCAGCGTGTAGCCGGGCAGCGCCGCGGGCGACAGCGAAATGGCCGGGGGATGCGCCACCGCCAGTGGGCCGGCCATCTGGCGCGCCGAGATGCCGGCCAGCAACAGGAAACCGACCACGATCAACATCGCGGCGAGGTCCCGCCAGCCCGGCACGGGCAGCGTCCAGCGCCCGCCGCGCAATACCTCCGCATGGTGCTCCACGACGCCTCTCCCCGCCGATGATGGCGCTTCATCTTCCGGGGCGGGGCGGCCGGCCGGCTTGACCTGCGTCAACCGCCAGACAACGCGCGGCGCCACGATTGCAGCGAGTCCTGCCGCGCAACGGCCACCGCTCAGGAGCATCCCGATGACACCCGTTCCGGCTACGCCGTACCGCACCGACGAGCGCGCCTGCATCGGCTCACGCGGCCGGGTATGCGTTCGCGAGCGCCTCGACGAACTCGTCGAAGCGCTCCGGCGCGAGCCGGTTGATCCCGGCCGCCCCTTCCCGGCCGCCGCCCTCCGGAAATGCGCGACAAAGACGATCGGCGCCATACGGTGCGGCGACGGGCGCGCGAACGCTGACGGTATACCCACCCGAGGCCGACAACGTCAGCACCGCGTGAGCGCGTGCCGCGTCGTCACGCGCGAGCAGATTGGCGAAAACGCCTCGCACGCGACGCGCCCAGCGCGTGGCGGGGAGAATATAGACGTCCGCCCCCGGCAACGCGATGTTCGCGCGCTGTCGCTCCGCACGCGCGATATCGCGTCGCCGGTTGGCGTCGAGCCGCCGCGCGAGGGGCGACCTCGCGAATTCGAGCGGGTTCGCGTATTGCCGCACCGCCGAATACACGGCCAGCGGGGCCATGAAGAGGTCGTCCGGGCGATCGCCGTAACCGTTGTAGTTGACGGATTCGCCGAGCACCTGCAGACGGTAGGCATCGGCATCCGTCAGGCCGCAGGCCGCGGCGAGCCTGCCGGCCACGCCGACGAGATTGTCGCCATAGGCACCGACCACCGCCCAGAGTCGCTGCCGGCCCGCCAGGTACTGGTCGACGATGATACTCGTACAGGTGTCCGGCGCCGTGTCGATATGCGCGCGAAGGTGCGGATGAGCGGGCACGGCGCCGGGCATGTGGTGATCGAAATAGTCGACGTCGACCCCGCACCCCAGCAGCGCATCGAGTGCCGCGCGGTTCGCGTCGAGCGAAACGTCCAGGACGGTGACGATGTCGCCTCGGGCGGCCGGCACGCGCGCGAGCAGCGCGATGTCGCGCTTGGGGCCCGTCACGAGCACCGACTCGGCCGGCATCTCGAGCCGGAGCTGCTGAAGCGAACAGATGCCGTCCGCATCGCCGTTGAACACGTCAAAGCGCGTCATGATTCGCGACGCCCGATAACCGCATGAATCGAGGTAGCCATGCCATGGAACCACTCCCTTTCAGCCTGTTTGTGTTCGACTCGTGTCGCGCCTTCGGCGAACGAATCGCGGCCCGTCTCGGCGTCACGCTCGCCGCGCACGAGGAACGTCCGTTCGAGGACGGCGAACACAAGACGCGTGCGCTGGCCAGCGTGCGCGGACACGATGTCTACGTCGTGCAGTCGCTGCACGGCGAGCCAGGCAGTTCCGTCAACGACAAGCTGTGCCGGTTGCTGCTGTTCATCGGCGCGTTGAAGGACGCGTCGGCCGCACGCGTCTGTGCGGTGACGCCCTACCTGTGCTACTCGCGCAAGGATCGCCGGTCTCAGCCGCGCGATCCGGTCTCCACGCGCTATGTCGCCATGTTGCTCGAAGCGGTGGGCGTCGATCGTGTCGTCACGATCGACATCCACAACGTCGCGGCGTTCCAGAACGCGTTTCGCTGTCCGACGGAGCATCTCGAGGCGAACGGCATGCTGGTCGACTGGTTCGCCGCGCAAGCGGGCGAACGGCCGGTCGTGGTCGTATCGCCCGACGCGGGGGGCGTGCGGCGAGCCGAGGATTTCCGTACCCGGCTGGAAGCGCGCATCGGGCGCCCCGTCGACGCGGCATTCGCCGGCAAGCTGCGCAGCGGCGGCATCGTGACGCCCAAGCCGATCGTGGGCGAGGTCGCCGGCCGTTGCGCCGTCATCGTCGACGACCTGATCGGCACCGGGACGACATTGGCCCGCACGGCCGAGGATTGCCGCACGCTCGGCGCGCAATCCGTCTACGCGGTCGCGACGCACGGGATGTTCTTTGACGACGCTGCCGACCTGCTCGGCAGCGTCGCGCTCGCCGGCATCGCCGTGACCGACACGGTGCCGCCCTGGCGCGTGCCGGCCGGGCCGCTCAGGGACAAACTCGCGATACTCGACAGCGCGCCGCTGTTTGCCGAGGCGATTGCGCGTATCCATCGCGGCGGCTCGCTCACGGACCTGCTGCGGCGCTGACGTGGCTCGCCACCCACGTGCGCTCGCAGTCGTCGGCGTGCCGCCGGGCGAGCGCGATGTACGTGCTCGCGCGATCGCGCCAGACCGGCGTCGCCCTGAATGCGGGCTCGCGCAGGTGCCACGCGGCGAGCCGCGCGCGCGTCATGGCCCGGCAGCTCTGGTAGAAATGCACGCATCCGTCGTCGACATCGTCGCCGCTCGCGGAGCGATAGGCGGTGACGAGCGCGTCAGCGAAACTCGGAGCGCCGAGACGCTCGCATTCGAGCGCGAGAAAGCCGACCTCGTCGGCCGCATCCTGGACTCGCAGTCGTCTGCAGAATTCGAGGCAATCGATGATCGCGACCGGATCGTCGATGCAGACGTGTTCGGGACGCAGATCGCCGTGCCCTTCGACGACATGCCGCTGCCGCACACGCAGGTCGAAGCGCGCGGCTTCACACACGAGCAACGAACGCTGCCGCGCGCAGAGCGTCCGCACGACATCGGCGGACTGGCCCGCGAGCGGCTTGCACAACGCGCGTTCGTTGGTGTCGATCGTGCAACGCAGCGCTTCGCGATACGCCGCACCTTCGATTCGCGCGGGTGCCAGGACATGGTAGAACGCGCTCAGGCGAGCCGCGATGCGACACGCATCGTCTGCCGTAGCCATGCCGCACGACAACACGCGATCGAGCATGCGTGCGGCCGGCAGGCGCCGCATCCGGACCAGCCAGTCGACGATTTCGCCGGGTCCGTCCGCATGCAGGCAACCGCGGGCGTCGACGACGAGCGGTACCACATCGAGATAGACGTCGGGCGCAAGCCGACGGTTCAAACGCACCTCTTCGCAACAGAAGCGATGGCGCGCGGCCAGCGTTCGAAAATCGAGCTGCGGCGCACGCACGGGCTTCTTGAGCTTCCACGCGTACCGATCCGTCAGGAATATCCATGACATGTGCGTCTCCACGGCCTCGACCGATCTCGTGCCGTCCGGCCAGGCCGCGGGCATGCGCAACGCGGCCACCTTGTCGCTCAGCGTGATCGCGCGGCCGGCCGGGATATGGGCATCGTTCATGTCGCTTGCTGCCCCGCGTGCGTGTCCGACCTGGCATTCTCCTGCGCGATGAGTGCCGACAGCGCCGGAGAAATCGCCGGCTGCAGCGGCATGACGGGCGCCAGCGCATGCATCGGATCGGGCAGCGTGGACAGTTCGCGCATTGCGTGAATGCGGCTCTCGCCGAGCGTCGGGGCAGCGAGCCGCGCCCCTCCGATCATGACGGGCCACAACAGCGGGGTTCCGTCGACGTGCTCGCCGTCGAGTCCGATGCTGTCGGCGGCGATTCGCCCGTCCGGGCCGTATTCCCGAAACACCTGCTTGCGGCCGGGCAGCGTGCCCTTGCCCTCCGAGCGTTTGCAGCGCGGTCGGCCCGCATATTCGACGAGCTTGTACGCGCAGTCGAGGCACGGTGCGTCCGCCGACGTGCTCATCTGCGTGCCGATTCCGAAACCGTCGATCGGCGCGTGCTGGTGGACGAGTTCCTGCAGCCGGATTTCGTCGAGATTGCCGCTCGCGAAGATCGTCGCGTCCGTCAGGCCGCCGTGGTCGAGAATTGCGCGCACGTTGCGCGCGTGCGCCGCCAGATCGCCGCTGTCGATCCGGACGCCCTTGATGCGCACGTTCTCGGGCGCAAGCCGCCGCGCCAGTTCGACGACCTTGTGCGCCGCGTGCTCCGTATCGTACGTATCGATCAGCAACAACGCGTTGTCCGGCTGCGACCGCGCGAAATGCTCGAACGCGAGCGCTTCGTCGTCGTGCGCCTGGACGTATGAATGCGCCATCGTGCCATAGACAGGAATGTCGTAACGCAAGCCGGCGAGCAGGGTCGCCGTGCCGGAGAATCCCGCAAGGTAGCTGGCCCGCGCGGACAGCATCGCCGCCTCCGCGCCATGCGCGCGCCGCATGCCGAAGTCCACCAGCACCCTGCCATGCGCGATGAGCGTGGCGCGTGCAGCCTTGCTGGCAACCACCGTCGCGTAATGGAGCAGGTTCATCACGCGGCTCTCGACGAACTGCGCCTCGCAAAACGGCGCCGTGATCCTCAGGATCGGTTCGTCGGCAAAGAACACCGTGCCTTCCGGCATCGCGTCAACGGTGCCCGTAAAACGGAAGCCGGCGAGGGACGCGAGGAAATCGGCCCTCAAGCGCCCGGTCGCGGCCAGTCGCTCAAGGGCGGCGGCCGTAAAGCGCAGGCCCTCCAGATAGTCGAGAACGGGCGCCAGCCCCGCCGCCATCAGGAATGCCCGATGCTCGGGCAGCGCCCGTACGAAGAACTCGAAGCTGGCCATGTCGTTCATTCCGGCATCGAACGCGGCCTGCATCATCGTCAGTTCATACCAATCCGCCAGCAGCACGTCGTCGACGTCAGCGTTCGGCCAGAATCCGTTCATCATCTGCCCTCCCGCGTCGCTCGCGCGCAATCGTGCAGCCGGTCTTCGGCCACTTCGTTGCAGACAAGCGTCGCTTCCGTCATTGCGGCGCGGGGCCCGGGGTCGCCGGAACCGCGGTCCACACGCCATTGCACGACGCGACATACGGATAGTATCCGCGCGGGTCGTTGCAGTAATACCACGCGCGTGCCGGCGGCAGCCGGGCCGGAGTCGGTGGCGGCCGCTGAACGACGATCGCAGGCGGAATGTAGGTCGGATACGGATACATCGGTTCAGGATAGATGTACCAGTAGCCGTCGACGATCCACCACCACGCGTAGCGCCCGCCGTGCCAGTCCTGCACCCATCGACCGCGCTGCCATCGCGCACGCTCCCTCGGTTCGAAGTGGCGAAAATCCCGCCCGTGGAAGTCCCTGCGGTGGAACTCCTGGCGGGGGACATGGCGCGCATGCTGGGCATGTGCCGGCTGCGTCGGCATGCAGCACGCCGACGCGCACAGCACGAGCACACGGCATGCGCATCTGAGCCTGTTCATGGTCGTCATTCTTCGCGGAGATGCGATCCATCGTATTGAGGCCGTGCCGCGCGGCTTTGACCGGGATCAACGCATGCCGGCGACGTGGCATTCGCAGGGCCCGGGTCATGACGCGCGCGCAGGATTCGTGTCGCCGTGCGCGCCGGTTCTCATGCAGCGCAGATGACCGTGAGCAACGCCGTCCGTCAGTACGTGAAGGTGTCCGATTTCTTCATTTCGACCCATGTCATACCGCTGCGCAGCCCCTCCAGCGCTGCCTCGCGCTCGGTCGCGAATACCCGGTGATGCGGAAAGACATGCTCGCACTTGCAGTCGGGCGAGCGGATCATCACGTGGACACGGCAACGGTAGCCGCCGGTCGCAACGCCAACCGTTTCGATCGCCACGGTCCAGTCCGTCTCGTTCAATTCACCGGAAATCGTCATGATTACCCCCTTGCTTGCCGTGCGAGCGCATGCCGCTTCCATCATCGGTTACGCCATGCCGCGAGGCGCGATGGCGATATCCGGCCCGCCACCGGAAGATCCATATCGGGCCGGCGACGAGGCCCAGGATCGCGGCCCACAGCAGAAGCACGTAGCCGAACAGTTGCCAGAACTCACCGACCCGCTGCTGCAGAATCCATGTGCGGTACGACGCGACGTCGCTCGCGGCGTCCGGATACGACGCGCGATAAACGAACAGCGGCAGGCAGACGTCGTGTTCCGGAATAGGTGCCGTCAGCAGCGATCCGGCCGGCCGGGCGCTCACGCGCCCGCATTCCGGCGCGGTCATGCCGGCCAGGACACCCGTGCTCACCGGATGATCGTGGATCGCCCCGAGCCACGTCGTCGCGCTCGACAGCAGCACGCAGAGACCGATTGCGCCGAGCCACCGGCGCATCCGGGCGCGCGGGCCGGTATGCCGGCCGCGTGTCATGGGATCGCGCGCGTCCGAGGGGCGCATCGCACCGGCATGGAGACCGTCGCTACGTCATGCAGGACGCGACGGAAGCGGGAACCGAGCGGATCAGCCACGCTGTTTCTCCTCGAAATACGGCTGGCGGGCCGCCACAAGCCGCAACTCGTCGAGCAGCGTCGCGGCCGCGCGCAGCAGATCGTCGAGCGACACGATGCCGACCAGTTCGCCGTCGCCGCCGACGACCGGCAATCGACGGACGCCGTGCTGGCGCATCCCCTTCGCGAGCAGCCAGATATCGTCGTCGACGTTCGCGGTCGCGACGGGCGCCGACATGATGTCGCCGACGAACAGCGAGCCGGCCGCCGCATCGGGGCTGACCACCGCCAGCACGATGTCGCGATCGGTCACCACGCCGACCGGCACGCATCGCCCGTCCTGTTCGCGCACGACGATCAGATCGCCTGCGTGCGCGTCGCGCATCATTTCCGCCGCCTCTACGACGGTTGCTCGTGCCGAACACATGGCGACCTCGCGGGTACAGAGCATCGCGGCATTCATGTTTGTTCTCCCGGCCGGGACGAGGCGGCCCCTCGATCGATGTCCGCCGCCGCCCGAACCATCATGCAACGGTAAGTCGATCGACCACGTCGCGCACGCCGGGCGCCGACCACGCGGCATCGAAGGCAAGCCGCCGTTCATTCAGGGAGCCCACCTGGCCGGTCAATGTCACGCAGCCGTCCTGAACTGTAATGCCGACGTGTGCGGCCTCTTCCGTTGCGTGCCGAATCAAGGCCGCCTGGATCTTGCCCGCGATGTCCGATTGCGTCGGATGCGGCCGGACATGGATCTCGTTGATGATCCGTGTGACGCCGCGCAGCCGCTCGACGGCCCGCTCCGCCTCCTGCATCTGGTAGCTCCACATCACCTCGCCCGACAGCGTCACGCATCCGTTCTCGACCGTCACGTGCACGGCCTGCTCGCCGAGCCCCGCATCCCACATCAGGAGCGAGCGCGCTGCGATGGCCAAGTCCTCGTCCGAGCGACGCTTGCCGTCGTCCGTTTGCACCTCGAGTTCGAGCACGATGCCGCGCACGCCTTCGATACGCTCGACGGCCTTGCGCACCGAGACCTTTTCCAGATAGCTGGCGACGTGCCCGGTCAACGTCACGACGCGTTCGTGCACTTCGACGCCGATGCGCACCGCATCGATCGACGGATCCCACTCGAGTTCCTGCTCGACGTCCTTCTTCAGCTCGCTGTCGCTTTTCATGGCCATCGACTCCCGTCCGCAATCGATGAAAACAACGGTAATTCCCGCTGCACCGCGTGGAATTGATACAGGTCAGCGCGCGGCGTAGTGCGCGATCGCGACCGATGTCTCCGCCGCGATCGCGCGAAACGCGGTCGTGACGTCGACGTTGCGCCCTTGCGTGGCCCGATCGCGCCCGGCGAATCGCAACACCATCCGGCGCCCGTCGGCCGACAGGCAGGCGGGCGCCTCGGCAAGCGATGTTGCATCCAGTCGAACGAGACCGCGATCGACGAGGCAGCGCAGGTCGGCGGGGTCGCCCTGCTGGCGTCTCGGCTCGCTGGCGAGCACCATCAGGATGGCGATTTCGTGGGGGCTCAGCAGCCGGTCGCCATCGGTGTCGATCGGGTGGTGTTGGCGAGGCGTGGCAGCCGACACGCTCAGTGCCAATGCTTCGGAACGTGAAATGACCTGGCGATTCGGCGTGTTCGTAAACAAGGCGGGCATGATGGTGTCCGTATCATGAACGTGAAGACGCAGACGGCGCGGAACATGTCGATCGCGGTCGAGCTCGACATGCGAAAACATCAATATTCGCTCCTGCCGGGCAAGCGTTCTTGATGCAGGTCATCCGGCAGACGCGAGCGATCGAAACGTTCCCCGATTCGTCTGATGCAATGCCGTCGAAACACCGATGCGCACGCGTCGCGGGGCCGGGCCGAATTGCTTGCCCGGTCTTCGCGTCGAACATCACCTCGCCCGGTGCGGTGTCGAAGCGCTCGATCCAGGAGTGCGAATCATTTTTCAGTCACCGAAAAATCGGATGAATTCGATGCGTTGAGTGAAATCAAGACGTGACCGATTTCGGGAATCCAACATGAATCACTCAATGCAACGGAGACCATGCATGAACTGGTACTGCGACGTCGAACGCGAGCTGTCACATATCGAACGATCCATTCGTCTGCTGGAGCAGACCCGGTCCTGCTTCCACAAGCAGACAACCATCACCGACCCCGCGTACTGGCGCGCAAGACTGAATACCGTCAGGCAGACGGCCGAGCGGAACACGACGTTGCTGCGGCGGACCGATGAGATCCTCGCACGGCTCGAACGGCTTTGACCGCACCGTGTGGTTCGACCGCGATCGGGATGACCGCAGGCCCGACCGTGCCCCGACTTCGACAACCGGATTTCGCGGCAGCGCGCAGCAACGCACGCCCTCGCGCCAACAGGAGGTGAATGATCTTCGACGATCGCCAGGACGCGGCCAATCAGCTTGCGTCCGTACTTCAGGCCTACCGCGGCGAACACCCGCTGGTCCTTGCGATACCGCGCGGCGCATTGATACTGGGAAGCATCCTCGCAACGCGCTTGCATGGCGATCTCGACGTCGTGCTGGTGCGAAAGTTGCGCGCGCCATGGCAACCGGAACTCGCGATTGGCGCGATCGACGAATCCGGCTGGTGCTATTTGTCGCGCGATGCCGTACATATGGCGATTCCGTCACGCTATCTGGAAGCGGAACAGCAGGAGCAACTTACCGTGCTTGCGGCACGCAGGACGCACTATGCGCGTTTCCGCCCACCCGTCGTCCGGGAAAACCGAATCACGATCGTGGTCGACGACGGCGTCGCGACCGGCGCGACCATGATCGCCGCGTTACACGCGGCGCGCATGGGGCGCCCGCGACTGCTCGTCTGCGCGGTACCGGTGGCCTGCGCGCGAGGCCTCGATGAAGTCCGTCCCTATGCCGACGAGGTGGTGTGCATCGAGCAGTCCGACGAAGCCTTCTCGGTCGGCGCGTTCTATCGATCGTTTTCGCAGGTGGATGACGACGAGGCCGTCGCGATACTGGCAGCGGCGTGCCGGTCGCACGCTGCAGAGGATACGGTGCCCCGCTGACGGAATGGCACGCAGGCACGCGCGCTGCCGAGGCCACCGTGGCCGATATGCCGAACGGCCCTGACCGCTGCGGTTGACCTCCATCAACGTTCGCGCGCGACATCGCTCATAGATTTCAAGGAAACACGCGGAGCAATCCGTTCCGCCATTCCGGACGCCACCCATGCCAAACGAAACCGAAGCTCGCCGCGCCTTGCTCGTGCATCTGGGCAGCATTCTGCGAACGCTCAGTTGCGTGCTCGAATACGAGCCGGATGACATGACACTCGATTCGCTTCTGGCCGCACAGCCGATGCTTGTGGACATTCCACTGCTGAATCAGGTGTTCGCGCACATGACCGTGCGTGAATTCACGCGCGCCGTCCTCCACGCGTACTGCCTGTGGCCGCAGCTGTTGCTCGACGAGCCGCTCGATCGCGATGCCCTCGCGGAGCCCGTATGCGCACGGCTGTTCTCCGACAACCCAGGAGGCTGGGCTCGGTATGTCGCGTCGCTCCGAGCCGAGATTCCATGGTTCGGGCAAGGCTTGGGACCGTCATCGTCGTCCGCCCGGCGACCGGCTCGCACATCGCCGATCGTATGATCGACCGTCCATTCCTGGCTCCGTCACGGGGCGACACCTTGGGGATTCGTCATGCCTACCTTTGTCATGCTTACACGCGTGTCGCCGGATGCAGTCAAGACGCCGGAGAAACTGGCCGAGCTCGAGCATCACGCCGTCCACCGATTGCAGAAGACGTGCGGTCAGATCGAATGGCTGCACAATTTCGCATTGATGGGCCGCTATGATTATCTCGACATTTTCACTGCCCCCGATCTGGACACCGCCTTCAGAATTTCCGCCGGCATGCGCACGCTGGGCCACGCGAGTGTCGAAGTCTTCCCTGCTGTAGAGTGGAAAGCGTTCAAGGCGTTGGTGGCCACGCTCGACTAGGCCGGCCGGCTGCGCCCCCGAGCGGTTCCGTCGCGTTCGACGCGAGCACTGCGAGCGCCGCACTGCGGCCGAGTTCGAACAGCGCTGAAATCGATGTATCGGAAAAATCGAAGTCGCGCGCGAAAGTGTCCCTGGCTCCGGCAGGGCCATCCAGCGCGATCCTGAAGACCCGTACGGGCGCACGACTTCCCATCAGCCGGATGTATTCCGGGAGTTGTCGCATGCGTGCCGCCGTTTCGGGATCAAGCTGGTTGGTTATACGTTCGACGAGATCGCGAAAGTCGTTCTCGTTTTCCTCGAACCGCAGGTCGTTACGAACCCGATCGGCATAGACGATCTCATCGCGCCGCAGCATGACCTCGATCAGGTTCGACGGCAACGGGCGCGACCCGGAAAACAAATCGACAACAAACACGCGCCCTGCTATCCGCCCGCACCGTTCGATCACGAGATCGAGCGGCGAGTTGCTGATGATGCCGCCGTCCCAGTAAGCGCGGCCGTCGATGCGCGTCCACGGCATCGCGGGCGGCAGGCTGCCGCTGGCGAGCAGGTGCTCGGGCGTGATGCGATCGACATAGCTGTCGAAGATGCGCCGTTCCCCGCTTTCCACGTCCACGGCTCCAAGTAGCAGGCGCGTCGCGCTGCCCGCCAGGGCGTCGAAATCGACATGGCGGCGCAGTAGCGCGAGCATTGGTTGCGTGTCGTAGCAGCTCGTCCACCACGGAGCAAGGCCGGACGGCGGAATCCCGTCAGGCCACCAGTGCGGCCGAAGGAAATTCGGAACGCCGAATAGCGCGATATGCCACGCGAGCAACGCATGTCCCGCATAGGCGGACGATGGCACGCCCACTGGACTCCTGATCGACAGTTCACGCCAGAATGCGTCGAGTGCTTCGGCCGCATGCCCCGGATGGCTCGCGGCGATCGCGCCGTTGAACGCGCCGATCGACACGGCCGCGATCACATCCGGACGGACGCCCCGCGCCTCGAGCGCGGCGATCGCGCCGCTTTCGAATGCGCCGAGTGCACCGCCACCCTGCAGGATCAGGACCGTTTGCGCGGGCAGTTCGCACAGCCGCAATACGTCATGGGTCGCAGCCTCGACTTGCGTGCCGAGATTGACCCGATGGCGGATCGTCTCCTCGGCGGCGGTCATTTCATCCGCGCGCACACCGATCGAGAACATCGCACGCAGGACATGATGTCTCAGATAGAGCAACGAGTACGGAGCATGCGGGAATCGGCCCTGTTCGACGACTTCGGTCGCATCGGCAGCGTTGCCGAGGAAGTTGTACGGTACATCGAATACATTTCCGTAGAAAATCGATACATCCCGATAGGGCAAGCGCGCACCGCGCATGTTCCTGGCGGCCAGGCGGCCCTGACGCACCGCGTTGTCCCAGTGCTCGATACGCCTCTGCACGCCGAATACCGGATCGCGAAATCGCGCGACGTCGCCGGCCGCATGGACGTCCGGATCCGACGATTGCAGGCATTCGTCGACAAGCACGCCATCCCCTGTCGCAATGCCACTGCCCGCGAGAAACCCGCAGTTCGGCTCGACGCCCGTGGCAATCACGACAAGGTCGCATTCGACGACGCGGCCGTCGGTGAGCACGGCCGCCTCGATCGATAGCTTTCCGATGAAGCGCTCCACCGTCGTTCCGGTTCGAACGTCAATTCCGCGCGTCGCACACAACCCGGCAAAGTGATCGGACAGCCGAACGGAATTCAGCTGTGGCAACAGCTGCTTGCAGCGTTCGACGAGCGTGACCTCCAGACCGCGCTCGCGCAGCGTGGCCGCCGCCTCGATACCCGTGAAGCCGCCGCCCACGACAAGCAGGCGTCGTTTCTGGGCGACGTTGTCGCGAAGCACGAGCGCGTCGTCGAGGTCGTGAAGGTGACTGATGCCCGCCAGCGTTGCCCCCGGCACCGCCAGACTGCGTGGCGACGCACCGGTCCCGATCAGCAGCTTGCCGTACTGTATCGCGGAGCCATCCGCCAGCCTGACGACATGCGCGCCGCAGTCTACCGACGCGACCCTCGCCCCCAGAAGCAGATCGATCCTGCGCATCTCGTAGAACCCCGCCGGGTGTATCGCGATTGCCGCCGGGGCGAGGTTTCCTGCGAGAAATTCCTTCGTCAGCGGCTGTCGCTGATACGGCAGCACGTGTTCGCCGCACAGGATCGCGATGCGAGCGGACGGATCTTCGCGCCGCAACGCATGCGCCGCGGACACGCCGGCAATGCCGCCGCCGACCAGCACATGATCGTAGTCTCGCTTGCCCCCAGACTGCGCCGTCACGTTACTCGCTCCGCGCTCATGTGCCGTTCGCGGGGGGCAAGCCGGAGGGCGATCGAACGCGCAAAACGGGCGAGCTTCCGAGCGGCCAGGCCGCGACCAATATCGCGCCCGGAAATCGCGCACGTCGCGATCGGCCTTTGGCGCGTTAGCGCCTGCATCTGCCCGAAGGCAGTCGAGTCGCCGCGCAGGCCCATCGTGCAGAAGAATGCGGTCGCGCGCAGTTTGCTCCCGTGCCGCGCGAGCCAGGTCGAAACCGGCGTCGATGCGCGGCCCGCCCATACGGGCGTGCCTACCACGACCGCATCGTATGCGGACGGCGAACAGGCCGTCGGCCGAAGGTCCGCGGCACGATCGCGGATCACATCGGCGAGCGAACGCAGAAAGCCGACGGCCCCCGTCCGCCGCCGATCGTCGGCTTCCCGCAGCCGCTCGCAATCCGCGCCAAGCTCGGCGGCGAGTCGGCGCGCAATGGCCGACGTCGTTTCACTGCGCGAGTAGAAAACGACAAGCAATCGTCGAGATGTGTCCATGTTCCACTCCGTGCATCCGTCTGGGATTCGTAGACCAGCTTATGCAGCGGCGATCGAGGCGACGCTGATACAGGTCAACCCGTCGCCGCACGATCCGGCGACAGTAGGCTTGTCCGGATTCCCGGCGATTTTCCGCCTATGCGTCATGTGGTATGACCTGATCGAACGGCAACGGCAATGGTTGAGAACGTGGGACGCGGTCGCGCGGTTCACGTGCGGCCTTTGGCCCGATGCCGCGTCGTCGTGCTACGCCGACCTGTTGGAACCCCTGCTCGACCTGCGACCCGACGCGCCACGCTTCGCCATCGATTCGATCGACATGGACGGCCGTCGCGTCGACATCGACGAAACGATCGTCGAGCACACGCCGTTTTGCACGTTGCGCCGCTTCTCGCACGCGGGCGCACGACGCGTGATCCTGCTCTGCGTGCCGCTGGCCGGCCACTTGGCCGTGATGATGCGGGAGACGGTCGAGACCCTGCTGGCCGATGGCGACGTCTGCATCACCGACTGGATCGATGCACGCGACGTGCCGTGCGACGCGGGCCGATTCGGCCTCGACGAATACGTGTCGATGCTCGACCGCTTCATCGAAACCCTGCTTGCGGACGCGCGTCCGGCGCACGTCGTCGCAGTCTGTCAGGCGACGTTTCCGTCGCTCGGTGCCATCGCGCTGCGCGCCCAACGCGGCGCCGCGCTGCCGGCGAGCCTGACGTTGATCGGCGGCCCCCTCGATGCCCGCATCCATCCGAGTGCGCTCGGAACTGCGGCCCGCTCGCATTCGCTCGACTGGTGTCGCGCCACGCTGATCGACACGGTGCCACACGGCTTCGCCGGATGCGGGCGTCAGGTATTTCCGGCCTATCTGCAGCGTGCCGAGATCGCGGTCACCTACCCACAACGCTACATGACGCTGGTCGATTGCTATCGACGAGCCGTGTCGAGCGGCAACGCCGACGCACTCGCAACCGCCCGCCGGGCGCTGCGCGAATACCTGACGCTCCTCGACATGCCAGCCGAGTACTTCCTCGATACTGTCGACATCGTGTTCCAGCGAGCATGCCTGGCAAACGGGACGTGGCACGTTCACGGCCAGCGGGTCGAGCCCGCCGCGTTGCGCTCGATCGTGTTGCTGACCGTTGAAGGCAAGTGCGATGCCGTCACCGGTGCCGGCCAGACCCATGCCGCGCTGGCCATGTGCAGCGGTCTCGCAGCGAATGCGCGGCAACGCGTCGACATCGACGATTGCGACCATTACGGACTCTTTACCGGGGATCACTGGCGCACCGACGTACATCCGGCGCTACAGACTGCGTTCGCTCGTGCGGAACGCGGCCGGCCACAGGCCGGCAGGGTGTAGCCCCCTTCAGGCCCCCGCGGTACGCTGCGCGCGGCAATCGTTCGATTCTGCAGCCGAATCCTGCCGCGAGATCAAGGATCGACGCGGCATTTATGCTATAAATGTGCGCCTGATCCGATCCTCTGTTGCCCCCTCGACAGGACTGCGTCGCAGGCTGAACATCGTGCACGACTGGTATGCATTATTCGACGAAGTAAAGAAGCTGGGCAGGTACCACAGCGACGCCCAGCTTGCGGAGGCGCTCGCGCTGACCCGCGCGCAAATTTCGGCATGGCGCACGGGAAAAAGCGATCTCGGCACACTGTCTAAACTGCGAATTCTGGATGCGCTCGGTCAAGGCGACGTACGCTCCGCGGTACTCAGTCTTTTGCCGGAAAGGAACCGCGAGACACTGATTCAGCAGCACCTCGAACTCATTGCCCGCGTGGCGCGAGGCACACTGTTGGTCCATAGCGGTCCCGCCGACGGACACGCCTCCGACGCGGCCCCCTCGGCCAATCGGCTGCTGGCGGCCATGTCGGACGGCGAACTCGACCGGCTCGTCCCGCATCTGGTGCCGGTGGCGCTCACGCTCGGGCAAGTCCTGCACCGGCAGGGCGAAGTCCTCGACCATGTCTACCTGCCCACCACGGCGGCGTGCGTGATGTTCCATTCGACGAAGACCGGCGCTCCGGTCGGGCTCGCGATGGTGGGTAACGACGGTCTCGTTGGATTGCCCGCGTGTATCGGCGAGCCGCGTGCGTCGAATCGCGTGGTCGTACAAGAGGCGGGGCACGCTTACCGGCTCGATGCCGAGGTCGCGAGGCGCGAATTCTCACGGGCAGGCAGTTTCCAGCAGCTGCTGCTCCGTTACACGCAGGCCCTGCTCGCCCAGATGTCGCAGATCGCCGTGTGCGGCCATCATCACTCGCCGCTGGAGCAACTCTGCCGCTGGCTTTTGCAAACGCTCGACCGGCTCGATTCCGACACCGTCCAGGTCAGCAGGAAAGTCTTTCCGGGCGTCCTGGGGGTCAACGGTGTGCTTGCCGCCGGGGAATTGCGAAAACTTGAAGCTGACGGGGCAATCCGCTGTCGCCCAGGTGTGATCACGATTCTCGATCGCGCCGCGATCGAACATCGGGCGTGCGAATGCCATCGCATCCTCAAGCGAAACGACGCGCGCATGTTCGACATCAGGTAATTTCCCGCCCCGTCTCAGACGCCCGGTGCGCCGGACTTCATCGTCCGGATGCGGCCCGCGAATACGGCGTCGATGATCTGCTGCAACCTCGTCAGACACCCTTGTGCTTCATCCGGGGAATTCAGTTCGAGCGCTTCGAGCATGTTCACGATACCCGCAAGGAATGCATCGCCAATGGGGCTCTCGCGACCGCATGCCCGGAAGTATTCGGCACGCCCGTACAACGCGCAAATGAAGTCGATCTGACGCGCCGCAAACGATTCATCGTCCAGCTCGACGATCTCGAACCGCTCGTGTTCGTATCCCTGCAGTGCTATGGGTAACCGGAAAGACATATTCATACCGCAGGCCTCGAATGAGAAGGGACCTCTGGGCCGGAGCGCCTATTACACCCTCCTCTGCCATTCAAAATTTGACGGACGTCGCCGGCACGTTATTTTTCTTCCGTGACGATGTTCGCGTCAAGTATATTTGACACGAGGAGACGCGCGCAGATGATGCATGACAATTCCATGGATGGTTTGGCTGTTGCCGGATTGGCCATGATTCTCGGAACCTGGGGATGGATTTGCCGCACAATCCATCGCGCCCCCGCTTCTGATGATCAGACGAATGTGATATCGGATACCAGGACCGACGCGGCCTTCCCGGCCGGCAATCGCAACATCGCCACGGGGTGCGGATACGATGCGTCGGTCGACAACGAAGCCGGCTATCGGGCATTCGTGGCGCTCAATCCGGTCGCAACCTGGCTGATGCATCACGACGTCATCGTCTGTGTCAACGACGCCTGCCTCGCGCTGCTCGGCGCGGCCGTGGCAGCGGACGTCGTCGACACGTCGTCATCGGACTGGCTCGACCGGGAAGGCCTGAATGGCGTGCGTCATCAACTGGCCGGTTTGCCGGGCGCGCGGCAAGCGAGGGGCGAGCCGACGGCAGGCACGATGACGCGCCGGAACGGACTGACGAGGGATGTCGATGTGATCGCGATCGCACCCGACCACACATGCCGCGCCTGGGTTCTGCTGACGTTCCAGGATGTCACACGGCGCAATACGACCGACCGGGAACTGCGCGAATCGCGCCATGCGCTGCGGGAACTGGCGCGCTCACTGCAGCGCGACCGCGAGATCGAACGGACCAGGCTCGCTTTGCAGCTTCACGAAGGGCTGGCGCAACAGATCTATGTCGTCAAGATGGAGGTCGACGCGCTCGATGCGCGCTATCCGGTCCTGACGAATCAAAGCGGATTCGTGCATGCCACCCATCGAATGATCGGCACCCACTTGGACAACCTCGTCGCTCGCGTACGTCAGTTGACGGCCGAGCTTCGCCCCCCCATGCTCGATGATCTGGGGCTGGCGGCAACGCTCGAGTGGCTCGCGCAGGACCTGTCCTCGCGATATGGCCTAAAGATCGATACGAACCTGGCCGAGCCAGGTATCGATAACACGGCAGCGTCCATCCTGTATCGAATTGCACGTGAAGCGCTCGAATACGCAAGACTTCGCGAGCCGACCTCGCACGTGTCCATGAGTTTGCGGGAATTGAGCGGCTTCGTCACGTTGACGGTACGCGAGGACGGCCACATCGATGACGCGTTCGTTCGCGGCCAGCGCCCGTCTGCCCTCTTCTCGATACGCGAGCAGGTCGCGACGATCGGTGGCGACGCCGACTGGAAAGCCCTGCGCTGCGGCGGCCAGGAACTCGTCGTTCATCTGTCCGCGCTGGCTCACCGACAGCGTGGGAATTCACGCCCGTGACGCACGCTTGTCTGCTGCGTCCTGCTCCGCGGCCGCCACGCGGCGCTTGACCGCGATGAAGCTATCGGGGCTGACGGAAACCGAGTCGATGCCGCACGCGACGAGAAAATCGGCGAAAGCCGGATGATCACTCGGCGCCTGGCCGCACAGGCCGACCTTCGCCCCTGCGCCGCGGGCGGACTCGATTACGCGGGCAATCATCCACTTCACGGCCTCGTTCTCCTCGTCGAACAGCCCGGCCAATTCCGCCGAATCGCGATCGACGCCGAGCGTCAGCTGGGTCAGATCGTTGCTCCCGATCGAGAATCCGTCAAAGCGCTGCGCAAACTGGCTCGCCAGGATGACATTCGACGGAATTTCGCACATCACATAGATCTGCAATCCGTCGTCGCCGCGTTTGAGGCCGTGAGCGGCCAGGACATCGAGCACCCGGTCCGCCTCGTCAAGCGTACGGCAGAACGGGATCATCACGACCACGTTCCTGAAGCCCATGTCGTTACGCAGCCGCGCGATGGCCCGGCATTCGAGTGCAAATCCGTCACGGTAGCGCGGCGAGTAGTAGCGCGAGGCGCCGCGAAAACCGAGCATCGGATTTTCTTCCCGCGGCTCGAACTGCGCGCCGCCGACCAGATGCGCGTATTCGTTAGTCTTGAAGTCGCTCATGCGAACGATCACCGGCTCGGGATGACGCACCGCCGCGATGCGTGCTAGGCCATGCGCCAGCCGATCGACGAAATAGTTCGACGGCTCGTCGTAGCCCGACGTGAGTGCCGCGATTGCGCGCTTCGCATCGGCGTCCGTCAACGTATCGTAGTGAGCCAGCGCCATCGGATGAGCCTTGATGTGGTTGCCAATCACGAATTCCATGCGCGCGAGCCCGATCCCGTCGGCCGGCAGGCGCCACCACCGGAACGCCGCGGCCGGATTCGCGAGGTTCAGCATGACCTGCGTCCGGGTGGCCGGAAGGTCGCTCAGGTCGATCTCCTCCACGTCGTACTCCGCGATGCCTTCATACACGAATCCGGCCTCGCCCTCCGCACACGAGACGGTTACTTCGTGCCGATCGTGCAGCACGCGGGTCGCGTTGCCGGTGCCGACGATGGCCGGCAATCCGAGTTCGCGGCTCACGATCGCAGCATGTGAGGTGCGACCGCCATGATCGGTGATGATCGCGGCGGCCCGGCGCATCACGGGGACCCAATCCGGATCCGTCGTATGCGTCACGAGTACCGCGCCGTCGACGAATCGCGCCATGTCGCGCGGGCTGTCGATCACGCACACGCTGCCTGCCGCGATCGCATCGCCGACGCTGATGCCGGTGAGCAGTTTCCGGCCAGCCTGACCGAGCCGATAGGTCTTGATCGCGCTGGCTTCGCGCCGGGACTGCACCGTCTCCGGACGCGCTTGCACGACGAACAATTCCCCGCTTGCGCCGTCCCTCGCCCATTCGATGTCCATCGGCTGGCCATAGTGCGCCTCGATCGCGCAGGCCCAGTTTGCAAGCGTCAGGATGTCGCAGTCCGCCAGTACGAAGCGGGCACGTTCCGCTTTTGAGGTCGGCACGTTGCGAGTCGGCACATCCTTGTCGGAGCCATAGATCAGCTTGCGAGCCTTGCCGCCCAACGTCTTGCCAATGATGGGCGTGTATGCCGGATTAGCGAGCAGCGGCTTGAACACCTCGTATTCGTCGGGGTCCACGGTGCCTTGTACGACGGTTTCCCCGAGCCCCCACGCCGCGCTGATCAGCACAACCTTGTCGAACCCCGTTTCCGTATCGAGCGAGAACATGACGCCAGCCGCGCCGAGGTCCGAACGCACCATGCGCTGCACTCCGATCGATAGCGCGACACGCAAGTGATCGAAGCCCTTTTCCTCGCGGTAGGCAATCGCACGGTCGGTGAACAGCGATGCATAGCACCGGCGGCAAGCCGCGAGCAATGCATGCTCGCCGCGCACGTTCAGGTAGGTTTCCTGCTGGCCAGCGAAGCTTGCGTCGGGGAGATCCTCGGCGGTCGCGCTCGAACGCACGGCAACATCGAGGTCATCGCGATCCGACTCGCTGCAGAGCTGCCAATAGGCGGCTCGGAACCCATCGACTATATCGTCAGGCCAGTCTCCGTCGAGAATCGCCTGCCGGATCGACGCACCTGCCTCGGTGAGCGCGATCTTGCCAGCGCCGAATGCCGCGAGCGTGCTTCCTATGACCTGCCTCAATCCGTTTGCATCGATGAATCGCCAGTATGCGTCGGCGGTCGATGCAAAGCCGCGCGGCACGCTCACGCCCCGGGCGGACAGGTTGCCGATCAGTTCGCCGAGCGACGCATTCTTGCCGCCGACGCGCGCCACGTCCCCACGACGCAGATCTTCGAACCAGACAATGAGTGCATTCCCTTGATTCATGGTACGTCCTCCGCTGTCGCGGCCTTACGGCGCGTGGTAATGGCGGTCGGACATTGCCCTGCAGTGTGCCGGCCGAATGCATTCATGCTGACGCCGCACCTCTGCTTGCGATGTGACCTGAATCAATGACGGTGCCCGGCGTACCTTCGTCCACAACCAGAACGAGCAGCCGGCAGAATCTCACGCTCGCACCGGTCCGTTGCGTTCCGCCTCGGCGCGGTAACAATGGATTCCGCGCCGTGTCGCGCCTCCGGACACCTGCGGTCCATCACTCACAATCGGCTCTATCATCTGATGCAGAGATGCGGGTATGCCTTGACTCGCGTGGACAGCGAATTCCCATTCTCTGTTGCGTTAGAGGTTGTCGATGGTCGATGCCTTGCCATCGGCTGGCTGATCGTCGTCTGGGACGACCTGCAGCGCGTCGACGTAGTCCTTTTCTTAACGCGCCCTGGGAGGCAAGCGTTTGCTGGCTCAACGCTCGCTCTGCGCCACGATCAACCGACACCGACGCGCTCCCGCCAGTAAAAGCCGGTTACTGACCTCACAGCGCCTCCAGAACAGTCGCGACGGCATCTGGACCTTCTTTAAACGCGCACCGGGGCCCCATCGGGGCATTTGGGCAAAACGAAAGCATGCATCCGTGATCGTCCGCCCGGGAACTGAATGGTTTATTTGGCAAAAAAGTACTCAGTTCTAATTTCTATGCCATTCCACACCCGCAGCCGCTCGGACATGAATGAGAGCAGGCCCGCGCCACCGTCGCAGTGGCGACTGAACGTTGTGTATGTGCCGTGAGACATATGCGCCACCCAGCGTTCGTGTCGACCGGTTTGCAGATGGTAGATCGTACGCGGAATACTTGCGTAGGAATTTCATTGTCAAGTATATTTGACATCGATCGATATAACAGGCGGACATCGAACAACGGGACCGTGGAAATAGAGAACGGCTTGCGCCATCCTCACCCTGATTGGCGTGCTGCACCGTGAGTCAGCGCGTATCGAGAAGCGTCAGGTTAGAGATCAAACTTCACGCGAGCTGCTCTCGCGGCTTGGCCCGCAGGAAATCGTCGCAATGCGAGTCGTCAAACTGATCAATCGTTACCCCAACCCCCAAATCCGCAATGCAAACAACAAGCGATCGGCTTCCCGTCTGCGACGAGTGGGAACAAGCGCCACTTGGCGACCGCTATCGCGCCCCTGCGCTGGACAAGGGCCTCGACATCCTCGAACTCTTGTCGGAACAGAAAGAGGGACTCACCCGTACCGAAATCACAAGGGAGCTCGGCCGCAATGCGAGCGAAATCTACCGAATGCTCGAACGCCTTGTCGCACGCCGCTACGTGACGCGCTCAAGCGGGGGAGACCGCTACACGCTCGGTCTTAAGCTCTTTGCGCTCGCACACCGACATCCGCCGATAAACCGGCTGATCGCCGAAGCGCTGCCACTGATGCAGCGCTTCGCCGACACGGCCGAACAGTCGTGCCACCTGAGCATCTACGATCACGGCAACTTGCTCGTGATTGCACAGGTCGATGCTCCCGGCCCGTGGGGCGTGTCGGTGCGGCTCGGCTCGCACGTTGGACTCGCCGACACCGCGTCAGGTCGCGTGCTGCTGTCGTTTCAGAGTTCCGAGCGGCGTGCGCACATGGTGGCCGACCATCGCACAGTCGCGGGCGAAACGCCGATGAACGAGCAGGAACTTGCGTTCGCGTGCCAGTCGATCCGCCAGTCCGGCTACGTGCGTCAGGACAGCGGCCAAGCATATGGCGTCACCGACCTGAGCGCGCCGATCCTCGGCCCAACCGGCCACGCGATCGCAGTGTTGAGCTGCCCATACATGCGTCGAATCGACGCCCACATGGCGCCATCGGTCGACGACGTCGTCAGAGGGCTGTACGAGGCTACTCACCCTCTATCGATGCGGCACCATCAATTTGCGGCATCTCGTTGATAAAAGCTCTCGGACGGCTCCGAGGTTAGGCCGGGCCAACGCCTCACTACCTACTAGATACTTTCTACGCGTAGCGATATCTGCCACGACCCTAGAAGTTCAGCGTTCAAATTTGCAAACACCGTGACCGTGACCCTGCCTCGTTTTCACGTACAGCAACTCATGCGGCGATCAAGCTGGCCTCGTAGTCGACGGGGGTAAGGAAGTCGATCGAGGTATGCACGCGCTACCGATTGTAATAGCCCTCGATCCAATCGACGATATCCAGGCGGACGTGAGCACGCGTTTCGTAGTGAGTCTGGTAGATTTTTTCGACCTTCAGCGTCTTGAAGAAGCTATCCATCGGGGCGTTATCCCAGGCGTTGGCACGGCGGCTCATTGAAACGTTTATCTTGAACGCGGCGGTCAATTTCCGGTACGCGCGACTGGCATATTGGGTGGATTCAACCGGTCGTCGCAACACTAGATTGTTGAACAGACCTGAGATATTCGTCCAGAGCTTCAGCAGGCGTTTTCCAGCCGAGTGCTTTTCGGGGCCTGGTGTTCAACGTATTAGCAACGGCTTGAATCTCTCGAGCGCTCCACCGGGACAGATCCGTGCCCTTTGGAAAGTATTGTCGTAGAAGGCCATTCGTGTTTTCGTTCGTGCCACGTTGCCATGGGCTGTTCGGGTCGGCGAAGAAGACCTTCACACCAGACTCAATTGTGAAGCGAGCATGGTCGGACAGTTCCTTTCCCCGATCCCAAGTCAATGATCGCCACAACTGGGCAGGCATGCTCGTCACGGTTCTCTTGAGTGCATTGGCCATCGTGACAGCCCCATAGCCGGCCAGCGCGGGACCGTTTTTCGTCCTGGGAATCAACCCGTAGCCTTCTTCGCGAGGCAGATGGATGAGCATGGTGAATCGGCTTGATCGCTCGACCAGCGTTCCGATCGCAGACCGGTTCAAGCCGATGATCAGATCACCTTCCCAATGTCCCGGTACAGCACGGTCTTGAGCTTCCGCTGGACGTTCGGAGATCATCACGTCTTCGCTGACATGCGCCCACGCCTTGGCTTGCGCCCTGGCCCTTGGCACTCTCAGTGCTCGTCCGGCGCGCAGATAGGTCACCAGTTCGCGCTTGAGCGCACCACGCCCTTGAATGTAAAGCGCCTGATAGATGGCTTCGTGAGAGATGCGCATGGTGTCGTCATCTGGAAAGTCGACTTTTAATCGATTGGCAATCTGTTCCGGCGACCAGCCATTGACCCATTTGCGATCACTGCGTTCTGGTTTATTCCGCCCGATGAACGCCGCTTGACTAGGCCCTGCGACCTTACGTCCTTTAGCGTCGTGAACCTGGCCTTCCAGGCGCTCTTGCACATAGCGGTGCAGCCTCGGGTTTGTCGCAAGCTTTGCTGGTTTCGGTCGCCTGGCAAACAATTCCGCCTTCCACTGCGCAACTGATGCACGATAATCGAGGCGGCCACTACGAGTTGCAGCATTACGCTTGAGCTCTCGCGAGACCGTTGACGCGCTGCGGCCAATACGGCGAGCGATCTCACGTACGCCGGCGCCTTCGGCTGAGAGTAATCCTATCTCTTCACGCTCAGCAAACGATAAGTACCTGCCGGATATTGGACTTGCCATGAACAACGGCATACCGCCACGCTCGCGAAACCAGCGTGTCCCTGCCGCCTGGGACACGCCAACTGCCGCAGCAGCCTTCTCGCTTGTGATTCCGGTCGCAACCTGCTCCCAAAACTGGCGCTCAACCTCGTGCCGAAGCGATGGTGCACCTGGCGAGCGCATCGCTCCTCGCCTCGTCAACTGTTGTATCCACTTCGATGGACGACCCATGAAACACCTCCTGGATTAAGGTGTTGCGACGACCAGTTGAATCCACCCAATACGCAAGCCGGAAGTTCCGTCAGCGTCTGTGGCGCTACCGGGTAAAGCAGAGCATGAGCCGTCGTGGAAATTGCTGGGACAATTCCCCGATGGAGCGGCTGTTCCGCAGCTTCAAGACGGAATGGCTGCCGTCAGTGGGTTACATGTCGGCGCAGGAAGCACACCGGGATATCAGTCACTACCTGATGCATCGGTACAACTGGATACGGCCGCATCAGTTCAACGACGGACTGGCGCCGGCTGTCGCGGAAGAAAAACTTAACGCAGTGTCCGGAATCAGTTGACCACTACAGGGCGCCGCGATCGGAGTGCAGCAGCAATCCCGGTGGCGGTTTGCGTTGCCAGCACGCGCTGCGCAACGCCTGGTTGTTGAAGTTCGTAGATTCTGCTAATGGTGTCCGTTCGAGCGCTAAACGTGTCCGTTTATTCCGCTAACGTAACCGCCGATAGTTCTTGAGTGCGCTTCTCTCTCGGTCGCAGCTCATCACGCGCAGCGCAGCCCGGAACTGACCTGACCGGCGAAAAATTGAAGCGCGGAGGGTTTCAAAGAGGGGGCGGTGCATGCGACAGGATTCAATCGGTGGCTCGGGCCATTCGCTACTTCATTAGTATAGCTATCAAATTCTTCCGAACTCACCATTGCTGCTCCTTATCGAGCTCCGTCAGACGCGCTAACGGAATCAAAGGACAGCACAACCGCGTTAGCAAAATAAACGGACTTAATTTCAGGATCACGTCCTACCTCGGTCTAGCCCCCGATAAACATGCTGCGTGAAGGTCAATTTCGTTATATTTCGTAAAATCTGCTATCGAATGCCAGCGTCTGGCTCCATTTGGCAATCCAAAATAGAGATCACTCGCCTTCGGTTCGCTATCCGTTGGCGCATCGAATGGAACATCTGTCGCTTTCCAGGCCTCTGCGACCAGAGTTCTTCTTCCGTCAGGCGTCACTCGCAATACGCGAATCCATGCGGGGTGCTCACCCAATACCGAGAGATCAGGGACCCGTTCTTCATCTTCCGTTGAATTTCGAGGTGCCCAGCCGATCAGAATAATTTTGATTACTTTCCCTGAAAAATCAAGTTGCTCCTGGCGCTCGACACTCTTCCCTAGGAGCCTGAAACGGCAAATTGGAACATGAGAGTTTGCTTTGAAATATTCAGCGATGACCCAATCAAGACTTGAGGACACAATAGGAACATCCCGACGTCGGTCGAATCCGTAGATTTTCTCTAAATTCTTTACCACTGACAGTGGAGTGTTGGAATTCGGAAAATAATAACGAGCCTGTTTGAAATCATTCGCTTCAGATTTTATGGAGTTAACAGGATTCATATCAAGAATTAGCTCTCGCGGCGGAATTGTAAGTGATATTAGCCTGCCTCCATCTACCTTGCCGTAATACATTGGATGAGTCGATTCTACTACTTTCGCGGCAGGAAATGCCGCCCGAGATATTGAAAGCAATATGATTCCTGCAACCATCATTCTGGCTGAAAAATAATCGAAAGTTAGATTCATGTCATTTTAATGTGAAGTGAGTTTGCTTTGCGATGTCAATTCTTTGACAAAAAATCGCACCACTTCGTGCGCTCGAGCAGGTATTGTGTCCCGTCCGGGGGGCTATGTGTTTCGCCAAGTGTTAGGGGCTGACTTGGGTTGGCAATTGGTACCGTCGCGCAGCATGGCGAACAGAACGTCGCGGCGGCGCCGTACGAGCGCGATGAGCGCTTGGTTGTGGCGCTCGCACATCGAACTGCTGCACCAGTTCAGCCAACGTCCACTCGCCCTTGACCGCTGCCAGCACGACCTTCGCTTTGAACGCCGCTGCGTGCGTCCGTCGGGTTCTCTTCGTCATTTCCTCGGTTCCTTTGCCAGCATTATCGCTGGCTTAGGCCCCGGACAAACCACTTATCCGACTGCCCTAATTTGCGCGGCCACCACGTCGCATGGACGCTCCACTCGCTGACCGTCGGTTGCCTCGCAAATCGTTCGGCGCTCGGATTTCCGATTGTCGACGAAGTAGGCTGCCGAGTCGAATGTCTCAAGTTGGCCGGGTAGTGCCCGACGACCGAGCGCTGCGATCTCCTCCTAAGCAGCGTTCATGCAAAAGGCATGATTCGACCCGAAGCGGTCCTTCAATGTTCCAGGAAGGAGACGTTGGAGATCGGCACGCGGTCGAAGCGCAAGTCAGGCTTACCTGGATCGGGGTATGGATCGCCCCACCGAGAAGCAATCTCAGACCGTTGCCAGAACCAGACGCGCGGGTGTCGCACCGATAAGCAGCCCGTCATCGCGGTTTGCGAGATAGCGCTGGTTCAATTCCTCGGGAGTCCACGCGTTGCTGTGGATGTATCCCAATGCACTCAACGTCTCGGCGAGGGCGGCCGGCTCAAAGAATGTCTTCCACGGCTCGCCGCGCTCGGCGAATTGCGCCGTTAACTGCTCCATCGCGATACGCATTATCGGTGGCAAGCTCGCAAGTGGCGTCACATACTCGAACAGGACCGCGCTGCCTTTGGCGCAGCCGGCGATGAAACGTAACGTCTCAATGACCGCAGTTTCGTCGAGATACATCGTCACGCCGAGCCAACTAAAAATGGCAGGTGCATCAGCATCGAAACCGGCACGCGCCAACCCCTCTGCCAGACCGACGCCCTCGAAGTCAACTGGCACGAAATGCAGCGACGGCGGCACCACAATGCCTGCCTCGCGCAAGCGGGCCTGCTTCCACTCCTGCGTTGCCGGCAGGTCGACTTCAAAGATATGAGCCGATGTATCTGGATGGCGAAACGCGCTGGTATCGAGCCCCGCTCCGAGGACCACATACTGGCGAATGCCTCGTTCGACAGCCTCGACCCACACATCATCGGCAAGCCGGCTACGTACGATCACCGAGCTACGCATCCCCACCGAGGTCGGATGGCGGAACCTGTCGATGTTGTCACGCAGTGCCTGGACTTCGGCTGCGCCGAGGACAGTCAGTGCAACGGGATCGTCAAGCACCAACGGCCGATCAAGCAGTTGATGCGCGGCCCGCTGCGTTGCCACCATCAACGCACTCGGCTTGGGTCCGGCGTTTGGCGGTGTCATGTCGTGTCCGACGATATGCGCCTTGTGCAGATAGGCCAATAGCGAATCGTCGAGGCCTATGCCCAGTTGCAGATCCGGTTCGCGCATCAATGCATCGCGTACGCGCGCCTCCAGGACCGCGTCGTCTCCGCAAAAGCTCTCGAGAAATAGTTGCTGCCAGCGCTTGACGATTGCCTGAACCGGCGCGGCACCGGCGTCCACACCCGCCTCCATATGTGCTCTAAGTTCCACCACCAGTGCCGGCCAGGCTTGACTTTTCACGGCGGCAAACTGGCGACGCCGCACCTCGTCTGCCTGCACTGGAGCAAGGTACTTGGCCAACAGCGCGCAGCGCGCGTGCGTGAACGCTTCGTCGATCCATTCCAGCATCTCCACCGTAATGCCAACGATTTGCCGGGCGCGTGGCTCGCCGAGTTGCATCATCATCAGCTTGGTCGCGAGTGCCGGGTCGTTGCGGGTCATTCTGATCACGAGCTTGATCCAGCGCCAAGCCAGCGCCTGTGCGGCGTCGCTTTCGGTCGGCAGCGCTTGCTGCACGGCAACGCCGACCTCGTCAATGAGCGCAATCCACAACGGATCCGTCGGTGGCACGGTATCCGGCCCAGATGCCAGAAGCGCATCGAGTTCGTCGTCATCAAGGTGCTTTTGGTACATGTTCATCAGCTCCAGAGCGTTCAGCCAGTCGGTCGCCGCGATCTCGCTGCCGGCGGCGACCACGTCAATAATGTATTGCAAGTGACGACTGAGACGCTGCGCGCGCGATGCCTGTGCGTTTAGCTCCGTGATCTGACGCTGCAGAAGTTGTAGCGGACCGTCGGCCAGTTGATCGTCGAGGCTGGCCTTGATGTCCGGCAGCGAATACCCGAACCGTTTCAGGGCCTCAATACGATGCAGCCGGATCAGATCGTCCCGCCCATACAGGCGCGCGCCTCCATCGGTGCGCTGGGACGGCGACAGTAGCCCGATTGCGTCATAGTGATGAAGAGCCCGGACACTCAATCCCGCCTTCTTCGCGAGTTCGCCGATTTTTAATCGCATTGCGTTCCCAGTCGTCGGTGTCAATCATGGAAGCTGACGTAGCGTCAGGTGCAAGTGAAATCGACGCGTTTGTGTGCGCGCCAGGGTAGTGCGCCCCGAAACTCCAGGGCCATAAGCGTTGACGGGATCGAGATTGTTGACGATCTGGACACCGGTGTCGACTCTACATTGATCAATGCTGGATCGTGCGCTCACCCAAATCTCGCCTTGTCAGTGTCGCCCCGAAGGGCAACGAGATGTTTCGGAGGCTCCTGGAACTCGCATGATGTTTGTATTGCCTTATTGAGCCACGCGAATTCACCAGAGCGGTTGGTCTTGGCCCCTGCGCTTCGATCGAAGCTTCGACGTTCACGGGCCTGCTCCGTTTGCTCGAATTTCACCTTGGCAACATTGTTTCGGTCCTGCCGGAAGCCTTGATCCACGAGGAGTCGAGCGGGACGGACCTATTTCTCTGCGATAAGCGCGTGCATTCGGCCAAATGGCTCGTTTGTTCTCACCGTGAAACCGAGGCGGGTCAATTCGTCAGACAGAGTATCGGGGGGCAGCCGGAGTTTCTGATAACTGCTCTTGCGAAGCGTCCAGCCGCCTGACTCTCGAACATGGATGAGGTCGTTCACAACGACGATGTCCGATCTATATTCCAGCATGCACGTCACGATGCGATCGTTATCGGCGTGAACGGGCAGAAACCGGTCTAGGCCGGTCAGCTCAATGGAGAGATCCCGAAAAGTCAGGACCAGGACGCCCGACGGTTGCAGCACGTCTCGCGCCTTCTTGAACACGCCCGCTACGTCCTGCATGTTGTCAAGGTGGGTGAGCGTGTCACCCATGCAAACGATTGCCGCTGCAGATCCAGGAACTGCGAAGCGATCGAAGTCTCGCAGATCGGCGAGGGTGGCCTCGATCGGAAGATTGCCCTTCTGGCTATTGAGTTCGTCCAGTAGCGCCCGGCTCGTATCGATAGCAACGACTTTTTCGAAGCCAAGGTTCGCGAGTGCGATCGACTGGAATCCGGGCCCGCAGCCGAGATCGAGCGCCGTTCCATGTTTACCAGGCCGCATTCCTAGCGTCTCGAGCAGTCCTCTTTGCTCCTCGACTTTCGACCGGAAAGGCATTCCAAACATCCAGGTGTAGTGTTCCGCAAGGAGCGTATCGTAGTGCCGCGAGATCGCGTTCGTCATTGTGTCAACGTAGAGCACGTCGATTTCTGCGGAGCTCTGCCCCGCCACTGCGTTCATCCATCCACCCGAAAGATGCGATGTATGACCACCGATTCAGAAGGAGAGGAGTAGGGCTTGCGCAGCGGCACGCATGATTTAGATACCTCGACGAAGCGTATGTACCCTTCGTGGAACGCCGCCCAGCGACGCCTTAGTACCCGTTCACGATCTCGATGATCGCCTCGATTTCCACCGACATCCCGTTGGGTAGCGAACCCATTCCGACCGCCGACCTGGCGTGTCGGCCGCGATCACCCAGAACCTCCACAAGCAGATCTGAGCATCCGTTGATGACGTTCGGATGGTCGTAAAAATCTGGCTCGGCGTTCACCATTCCGAAGATCCTCAAAACGCCGGCCACGTGATCAAGCGACCCTGCCGCTTGCTGCATTGTCGACAACAGCTGAAGACCCACTTGACGGGCATCAGCATAGCCACGATCGACACTGTAGTTCCAACCCAATTTCCCCTTGATAACCGAGCCAGAAGCATCACGAGGCCCCTGGCCAGATAAATAAAGAATCTGGCCAGATCGTCTCCAGCTCACGAAGTTAGCGATAGGGGAAGGAATCGGAGGCAACACTAGTCCTAAACTCTTAAGTCGCTCCTCGGTAGTCGTAGCAGTCATGGTTTTAGTGCTCCGGTTGAACGAGAAAGGCACAACAGCTTCGTTGGTTATTTTGGTATGTCTGATGGCGTCTCCTCCACTACACCCTCCGCGTGAGGGGGGCCTCTTCTGCCCGTGGCCACTTTTGACTTGCCCGAAACTGTCCTTCAATGTTCCTCGAGCGAGATGTCGAAATCAATATGTTGAGTGTCAAACAGGTGAGTAGTCCGCCCCCGTAGTTCGCAAGAAAGCGCTGGTTCAATTCCTGCGAAGTCCGTGCAATGGTATGGCTGAATCGCAATGCACTCAAACGTATCTGACCTGCCCCCTGCAAACAGGGCCAGCTGGAGTCTAGTAAAGTTCGTTTTCGGAGAAGAAGACGAACATGAAGAAGCGCTTTACGGAACAGCAAATCATCGGGTTTCTGAAGGAAGCCGAAGCCGGTATGGCAGTCAAGGA
>NZ_QOBB01000053.1:0-46162 GCF_024704855.1 Burkholderia sp. HAN2018
TCCGCCGTCCAGCGCCGCCGGCGCTCCGGGCCCGTCAACACTTCCATCACTTCCTGCCTGGTGTTAGTCAAAAACACAGTCTTATGCCTACCCGTTATTGTAAGTGGGTGACTGTGTCCGGCGTTTCAGGGGGCTGCTCCACCTTACCTCACCGCGGAGAATCAGTCGAAACAAGCGTTCCACCATTTCGTTACGCCAGGCACACGATCGCAGTATTCGACCAAGCGCGATCTGCGAGCTGCTTTCGGTATCCACAATTGGCCGACCGGCAGCGAACGCCAAAATTTCCCGGATTCTCGCCTGTGACACCTGCCATCCAATACCAATACCCTTGTACTTAGCTTCTGGGAATAGCAACGGCGCCAAAACCAACCGACGACGGGCCGATATACCGATAGATCGCAGCTCTCGCGATGTCGCCTGATCATCCAGCAACTGCCGCATCCTCGGTAGTTCATCTCGTCGCACGGCCGTCAGCACACGACTCTTCGTCAACGGCCACGATTTACCCTCGATCAGTCGCTTACTCATGAACTCCCTAACCTTGCTTTCCTTTACGTTGAGAAAGCGCGCGGCATTTGCTGCCCAAATCCAATTCAATCTATGCGCAATCGAGCCAAGCAATTCGTTGCCTCGATCCAGCACAGGCCACGGCCAGTGTTCAATTAGGTACTGCTGGAAATGACCCACCATTGGTTCAAATCCATCGACTGTTTTATTCGAACATATATACAAATAGATGCTCGAAAAGGCCGTCCGGATCGACATCTCTGCATCGCCTACTCTTTGATGTAATGCGCTGAGATATGTCAAGTAGCCGGATGGCCAAGCAGCAAAAACACTAGCCGCAGGTTCGAGCATCTGAACTGCAGTTTTCATATCATCAAGCAGTGCCATTCTCCTCGTTGAAGTCGGCTGCTCAGAGACATCTCGCCTTGTGAATTGCATGATCAATTCACTCATCGCCTTCAATTCAAGAGCATGGAATGTTTCGGTCTCCGAGCGCCGCTTTTGAAGCTTACTAGCAACCAAAGCCGACAACTCCACGTACTCCGAAGGTGCTGAGGTTACCGAAGCATCTGCAAAGACGGCGCCGCAATGGCATCGTTGCAACGTCGCCCTATTCGAAGAAATCCTCTCGTTGCATTTGGCACATCGATCCATCAGCCAGCACTTGTGCTTCCTGCATACCAAGTACTGACGGAGCTCCCATTCTGCAGACCAGTGTTGCTGCTCACGTAGACATAGAGCGCAACACCTGGAGGCCGTAGTCATCCACGCCCTCGGTGCGGCTCCCCGTAGTTCGGACAAGTACTCCACATACTGTCGAACCTCCAGTGGTGGCTGCACTCGATCCCATGAAAGCGCCACCTCGAAGACCGAGGGATCGAATGCAATACGAAGTCGCTTCAGCTTAGACGCAGTAGTGCCGTTGCTTCGAGCAATACGGAAGAGAAATGCCGCTGCCCCTTCCCCCGACTGAATCACGGGGTGAAACAGCAATCGCACGGGTTCCACGGCATGCGCGGCAGTTTCCTTAACAAGGCACCCGCGTGCGACAACGTTATTTTTTGGGAACATATTTCTCGATGTCCTCACGCAACACGGCGAAGGGCTCTCCCGGCTCGACAAGGTCGCGAAGCTTTGCACGTGGATTGAACGGATTGAGGATCTTCGGGCCTTCTGACCAAACCTCCTCTGAGAACGCCTCCCCGAACGCCTCCATATCGAGCTGCTTTCTACGCTGCCTGAATGCAACGCTCATTGCGCCGTCGATCAGCTTCGCAACGTAGTCGAGGATCCCGGCACTGGCGATGTACATGCGATTCGCGAACTCGGGTGCGTGAAGTGGAACGCACGGTACAGGAATACGTGAATGCATATGCTTGAGGATGCTCGCGAACTCCTTGCAGTCATCGCGGTTCCGCCAATCAAAACGCCTCACCTCGTGCTGTGCCGAGAAGCGCCGAGCAAGCTGGATATTGTCTCGGATGACGCTAACACCGTTCGGCAGACCACCAAGGATCACGCAAACTTTCGTGTCGTCCATCAATTTCTTCAGCCAATCGCTTGCCAAACGCGCCTCGCGTTTGTTGCCGTACTCTACGAAATGTTGGAACTCGTCAATGATCAACACCTCGACCCCGCACCGCTCGAACAGCGCACAGATGTGCTTGGTCTTGTCCTCCGCGGATCCGCGCGGAACGTTGTCGCCAATTTCATCGAGAATTGCCTGCGAGAGGTTCTTTATCGTCGGCCTGGAGGGTGTCCCTACATATAGCACCGGAATGGTGGGTCCCTCAGCATCTTCCTTGCGCGGAAAATTGGATTCATAGAATCGCAACAACGTCGTCTTGCCCGTTCCGCTGTGTCCCGAAAGGAACATACCGACCGCTGTTCGAGCGGTGCGCCATCGCCGATGCCGCAATGCGATCTTCTGGATCGCAGTTCGAAACTGCCCGTAGTGAATGATTTCCGATCGTATGGAAAAGCCAAGATCGTGTTCCTCGGGAACGTGCCTCCCAAGCCCAAGTGTTGCAAGGTAGGAAACCGTGTCGGCGGTACTGCATCGATTCAATTCACGCATGATTCACCCCTTCGTACAGAGGACTCGGGCAACTTTCCAGCTCGACCAGATCGTCGATGTCAAAGTGATCCGCTCTCGTCGTACCGTTTGGATCGGGTGCAGTGACAAGCGAAGATTCTTGCCGGATATGAGTCGATGGCCGAGGCGCGAAGACTGCCTCACTGTCGACGAGCGCAATAGCGGCGGCCTGCTTTAGACCACGCCGATTCTTCCGCTGAATAGCTTCGCTGACCATCGCCTGAATCTCGTCCTTCACATTTATGAGGTGCTCGTCATTCCACTTATCTCCGTGCAGTTGTCTCGCCCGCTGCTTGATCAGAAGATGCTGATGGAGCGTTAATTTATTTGTGTATGCAGCAAATCTATCGATTACCGATACCTTGAAGTACTCCTTTGCATCGTCATCGAAAACATGTACGTAGCTAACATCACCTTCGTACCTCTTCAGTTGCACCTTCAGTCTTCTGTAACGGCTTTTGTTGCGAAGGAACTGCAGTTGTTCGTTGTTGTACAGCAGTCCATCAAGCTCGACACCGTAGTGCCAAACGGGACGCCGCTCAGGAATACCCGTGATTACCTCGAGCTGCTGCGGGTAGGCCGGCAGTTCAATCTGGATATCAGGGAGCCCGGCCGTCCATTTCTCAACCGGCGTCATCATCTGCAGACCACGGTGAGGAGTCTGGTGATACTCGTCCGCAATCCATTTGACGAGGATGCGCGTCAACGTATCAAGGTCGATCGCGGCCAGCTCTTCCGACGGGTAGTCGCCACGTTCGTCGATGCTCGAGAACACTGTGCCCGGCAACTTATGCATGACGGACCGTTGAATGGTTCCGATCATCCGCTCCACGGCGCCCTTGAATTCCGGTTGCCCAGCAGGACAATAGAGCATCGTGATTCCCAGCTCACCGCACACCATTTGGACCGCCTCGGCATGAAGGTCCATCCCGTTGTCAACAGCAATCAAGACAGGAATGCCATGTCCAGGATGGGAACAGTGCAGCGGCACGACACTTTCCCAGTCGAGCTTAGGCAGAATCGCTCGCTTGAGGCATTGCAACACCGAGTGAGCGGATGGCGCTCTAAAGCTGATGTAGAAGCCAAGCACGACGCGACTGTAGCGGTCGATCGCAACTGTGAGCCAAGGCCTACCCAAAGGCAATCGGGTGACGATATCAAGCACCACGACATCCAGCGGCGTGTGGTCAATCTCCACGCGATGAAGTGGGTAATCGGCCCTAGCCATCCCGCGCACCCATCTGCTCTTCCTATCTCCTTCACGTTTTCCTAGGCGTGCGGTATCAACTATGTTTTGCTCAAGCTGCGTTAGCCACCGATATACCGAGGCACGAGACGGGCACCTAAGCGACTCGCCGGTTGGCCTGGTCTCGCTGTAGTGTTTGCACTTTTTTTTGAGAGTCCGATAGACGTCTTGGGCGGATTTCTTCTGCGAATCTAGATAAATTTCATCGACCGCTTCCTCGAACAGCCTACGAACTGCGTTGTCCGATCGGCGCCCGTTTTCGATACGCTTGTCGACCAACGTGTTCACACTTTGAGTATCTCGAAAGCGAATCCACCATCGCTTGATGGTCGCTACGGCAGGAGGGTGCTTGTCTCCGATCTCGGCAGCAACCTTATCGACCTGAGCTTGTATCCACGCATCCGTGTTGGTAAAGCCGTCGACTAGCTCTCTCATGTACGTATGACGATACTCGGCTCGCTGCCGATGCTGCTCCCTGAACGACTTCGACAAGACCTCGCCCAACGAGATTCCCGAGCGATTGGTTGGTCTGATGGCCTTTGCACAGCATCACCTCGGTGAGCATGTGGTTGTGAAAAGCGTCGAGAAGGACATCAACGACATCCGTGAAAGAGACCGTTCCGTCGGCCATGGAAACAGTCGGAATGAAAATTGGACCCGTTGGCGCGTGTGATATCGCGCTCGGCGAGCCATCGTCTAACGGACGTTCGTGACGCGACAACGTCTGCAAACATGCTCTACGGCCTGGAAGAACCACGATCACCATAGAGCATATCTATCGATTTCCCCATTCAATATGTGAGAAAAAGCTCACTATCATTGAGAACCTACAGTCACCTTTTCACCAGTCCCCGCCATCCATCCCCCAATAAATCCCCTTGACGGTCTATCTTTCGATATATATCTTTAGATATGTTTTCCGACATATAGGACACGATCATGCGACACAACCCTTCCCGCGGCCATGCCCGAAGCGACGGTCATGGTGCGCATGCCCGCCCTGACTGGTTCACCGGTCTCTGGTACGCGATTGGCCGCCACCGCCGCGGCCACGATCCGTTCGGTGGCGGCGGCCCGTTCGGCGGCCGTGGCGGGCGCGGCGGCTTTGGCGATTTCGGCGACGACGGCATGCCACGCGGCCGCCAGTTCAGCTCCGACGATCTCCAGTTGCTGTTGCTTGCGCTCGTCGCCGAGCAACCGAGCCACGGCTACGAGCTGATCAAGGCGCTCGACACGCGTTCGAACGGTTTCTACAGCCCGAGCCCCGGCATGGTGTATCCGGCGCTCACGTATCTCGAAGAAGTCGGCTTCGTCGCGTCGCAGGCGGAAGGCAACCGCAAGCGTTATGCACTGACCGACGCCGGCCGCACCCATCTCGACGCCCAGCGCGAACGGGTCGATACGCTGTTCGCACGCCTCACGCACCTCGCGCGCAAGATGGAATTCATGCGCCGTGCGTTCGCCGGGGAATCGGCGGGCAACGAAACGCAGGACGAAACGCAAGCAGGCTGGCTGCCGGAGTTCGTCGAGGCGCGCCTCGCACTCAAGCGCGCGTTGCTGCACAAGAGCGCAGCCGGCCCGGATGAACAGCGCCGCGTCGCGGCCATCTTGCGCCGTGCGACGGCCGAAATCGAAGGCGGCACCGGCGCGTGATCCGCGCCGCCCCGTCAAACCTCAGGAGAACGGATTGATGCAGAACACATCCGAGCGCACCGTGACCCGCGTGCGCCACACCCTCAAGTTCCGCTTGCTGCAGGTCCTGCGCGTGCACGCCGTGACGCCGCACCTGCTGCGCGTCACGCTCGGCGGCCCCGATCTCGCGGATTTCGAATCCGCGTCGTTCGACGATCACGTGAAGGTATTTTTCCCGCCGCCCGGCGCCGAACGGCCTGCGATGCCGACGCTCGGCGCGAACGGTCCGGAGTTTCCGGAAGGCGAACCGAGGCCGGTCGCGCGCGACTTCACGCCGCGCCGCTTCGACCGCGCCGCCCGCGAACTCGATCTGGAATTCGTGCTGAACCACCCGGGCCCTGCGTCGCAGTGGGCCGCACAGGCACGCGTCGGCCAATGGCTCGGCATCGGCGGCCCGCGCGGTTCGTTCGTCGTCCCGACCGGTTTCGACTGGCACCTGCTGATCGGCGACGATACGGCGCTGCCGGCGGTCGCGCGGCGCCTCGAGGAATTGCCGGCCGGTGCGCGCGCGGCCGTCGTGATGGAAGTCGCCGATCGCACCGCGCAGATCGCGTTCGACACGCGCGCCGACGTGCATGAAATCTGGCGCTTCCGCGCCGAAGCCGACGCCGCGAACGGCGACGTGCTGCTGAATGCCGTGCGCGACCTGCCGCTGCCGCCGTCCGGCGACGGCTACGTGTGGGCGGCAGGCGAAGCGCTGTCGATACGCGCGATACGCCAGCACCTGACCGGCGAGCGCGGCGTCGACAAATCGCGCATCCGCGCGGCGGCCTACTGGAAGCGCGGCGCGGCGGCCGTGCACGAAACCCTGGAAGACTGACGGATGCGGGTAGCCGTCAAAGGCGTACCCGGTTGACCGGCGGATGACACAATCGTCGCGTCGGCGCACCAGCGGGCTTGGCACCGCTATCGCGACTGGTATATATCTGTGTGTGCGACGCCGCTGTCGGGCGACAGCCGTCGCAGCCCGTCCAGGAGCGTCCGGTCATGACAAAAGAAAGCCCCGCTTCGCCTTTCCTTCGCAACCTGAAGATCGCCGGCTATTGCGGCCTTGCCGCGGTGGTACTCGCGCTGTTCGTCGCGATGTGCGCGATCCTGAAGGAAAGCGCGCTCGACCGCGACGCCGCGCAACATCCGGCCGATACGCCCGAACTGCACGATGCGGGCGGCGGGCCATCCGCATCGGCTGAATCGGCCAGGACACCCGGCTGACGGCGTCCGGCCCGATCCCCCCCGCTTACGGCGCGTGCCGGCGCCCCATCACGACTGCATGCACCGAATCGCCGAGCCGTTCGAGCAGCGCGGTCGCGCGTTGTCCGTACAGGTGCGCGGCCAGCGCGCCGGCCGTGCCGACCAGCACGCCGCCCGCCATGTCGAACGGCCAGTGCACGCCCGCATAGATACGCCCCCATGCAATCGCCGCGGCCAACGCGGCCATCACGAACCCGGTGAGCCGGGTCGTGCCGCCGAGCATCAACCCGACTGCCATGCTCCACGCGAACGTCATGTGGTCGCTCGGAAACGAGCTGTCCGGCGCATGCGGAATCAGTTGCGTGCCGACGCCGGCCATGAACGGACGCGGCGAGAACCAGAAATGTCCGATGACCTGCGCGAGCGCGATCGCCACGCATACGCCGACGCCGGCTTCGATCGCCTGGCGCCGCGTCGTGCGCGCGCCGAAGATCCAGGTCAGCAGCAGCATCGCGGGCAGCGCATAGACGAGCCAGTCGGCGGCGAAGATGGCGAGGCGGGCAACGCCCGGCTGCGGCGCAACCCCGGCGTTGATGGCGGAAAAAAGGGTGAGATTGAGGGTCTGCATGAATCCGGTTGCGTGAGGCGTAAAAACTCGGCCGGTTGCCCGGCCTGATACGAACGATGCTAGGGCGCTCCCGCTTAAGCGATGCTTAATGCGGCGCACGCACGCGACGAAGCCCGCCGCGGCGAACGCACTTAGAGCTTGCACTGCAGCACAAGTTCACACAATTGTCACATTCCCGCGCAACCGCCTCCCGGAAAGGCTCACCTGCCGTCCCGTAAAGACTCACCTTTTTCACATCGTGACGTCATCGATGCATGCGAACATCGGGGCGCCGGGGCCTGTCCGGACCGTTTGCATCATTCATCTCAATATTTACGCGTCGAATTCTACGAAATCGGCAACAATTAATTCCATATGCGGCATCGCACAACGGCAACGCACAGGCATAGGATTACGAGCTTACGAGCACTCATCCACGAAGCGATCAACAACAAGGAGTCCGCATGAAACCCAGCGATGTCCGATCGAAAGCGTTTGCGATGCCGTTGACCAGCCCTGCCTTCCCGATGGGCCCTTACCGTTTCGTCGATCGTGAGTTCCTGATCATCACGTATCGCACCGATCCGGACCGTCTCCGCGAAATCGTCCCCGAGCCGCTGCAGGTCACCGAGCCGCTCGTGCATTACGAATTCATCCGCATGGCCGATTCGACCGGCTTCGGCGATTACACCGAAAGCGGCCAGGTCATTCCCGTCGAGTACAACGGCCAGCCGGGCGGCTATACGCTCGCGATGTATCTCGACGATCACCCGCCGATCGCCGGCGGCCGCGAACTGTGGGGCTTCCCGAAGAAACTCGCATCGCCCACGCTGCACGTGAACACCGACCACCTCCTCGGCACGCTCGACTACGGCAAGGTGCGCGTCGCGACCGGCACGATGGGCTACAAGCACAAGGAACTCGACATCGACGAGCAGACGAAGCGTCTTGCCGGCCCCAATTTCCTGCTGAAGATCATCCCGCACGTCGACGGCACCGCGCGCGTCTGCGAACTGGTCCGCTACTACATGCAGGACATCAAGATGAAGGGCGCGTGGACGGGCCCCGCATCGCTCGAGCTGGCGCCGCACGCGCTCGCGCCGGTCGCCGACCTGCCCGTGCTCGAAATCGTCGAAGCCCGGCACATCGTCGCGGATTTGACACTGGGCCTCGGCGAAGTCGTCTACGATTACCTGGCTCAGTAACACGTCCGCAGTCCTTTCTCCCTGTCAAACCTTTCACCACGGGAATTCGAACATGAGCAACCTGAATGGCAAGACCGCAGTCGTCACGGGCGCGGCGAGCGGCATCGGCAAGGAAATCGCACTCGAGCTCGCGAAAGCGGGCGCGGCCGTCGCGATCGCCGACCTGAACCAGGACGGCGCGAACGCCGTTGCCGACGAGATCGTCAAGGCGGGCGGCAAGGCGATCGGCGTCGCGATGGACGTGACGAACGAGGAAGCCGTGAACAGCGGTATCGACAAGGTGGCCGAAACGTTCGGCTCGGTCGACATCCTCGTGTCGAACGCGGGCATCCAGATCGTCAACCCGATCGAGAACTACTCGTTCTCCGACTGGAAGAAGATGCAGGCGATCCACGTCGACGGCGCATTCCTGACGACCAAGGCCGCGCTCAAGCACATGTACAAGGACGATCGCGGCGGTGTCGTGATCTACATGGGTTCGGTGCACTCGCACGAAGCGTCGCCGCTGAAGTCGGCGTACGTGACGGCCAAGCACGGGCTGCTCGGCCTGGCCCGCGTGCTGGCGAAGGAAGGCGCGAAGCACAACGTGCGCTCGCACGTCGTGTGTCCGGGCTTCGTGCGCACGCCGCTGGTCGACAAGCAGATTCCGGAGCAGGCGAAGGAGCTCGGGATCAGCGAAGAGGAAGTGGTGAAGAAGGTGATGCTCGGCAATACGGTCGACGGCGTGTTCACGACGGTGCAGGACGTCGCGCAGACGGTGCTGTTCCTGTCGGCGTTCCCGAGCGCCGCGCTCACGGGCCAGTCGTTCATCGTCAGCCACGGCTGGTTCATGCAATGAAGCCGCACGCCCGCACCGAAAAGCAGGCCGTCGATGCGGCGGACCTGCATCACGAGGCCGGCGCACCGGCCGCCGCGCGCACGCTGCCGTACGAAACGATCGCGCTCGTGCTGCAAGGCGGCGGCGCGCTCGGCGCGTACCAGGCCGGCGTGTTCGAAGGGCTGCACGAGGCGGGCATCCCGCTCGACTGGATCGCGGGCATCTCGATCGGCGCGCTCAACACCGCGCTGATCGCGGGCAATGCGCCCGAGCATCGCGTCGAGCGGCTGCGCGAGTTCTGGGAAACGATCTGCAAGCCGGCGTTCTTCCCGACGGTTCCGGCCGCATTCGAGTTCGCGCTGTTCAACAGCATCGACCAGGTTCGTACGTTCTTCACCGCGTCGCAGGCCGCGAGCGCGATGATGCAGGGCCAGCAGGGCTTCTTCGTGCCGCGCTTTCCGCCGCCGCTGCCGGGCGTGTCGGATCATCCGGAGAAGATCAGCTGGTACGACACGTCGCAATTGCGCGCGACGCTGCTGAAGCTGTGCGATTTCGACCGGATCAATTCGGGCGAAACGCGCGTGTCGGTCGGCGCGGTCAACGTCGGCACCGGCAACTTCGTGTACTTCGACAACTCGCGCATCCGTCTGGCACCCGAGCATTTCATGGCGTCCGGCGCGCTGCCGCCCGCGTTCCCGCCGGTCGAGATCGACGGCGAGTACTACTGGGACGGCGGTGTCGTGTCGAACACGCCGCTGATGGAAGTGCTCCGCGCACGGCCGCGCCGCGACACGCTCGCGTTCCAGGTCGACCTGTGGAGCGCGCGCGGGCCGCTGCCGCGCACGATGGCCGACGTCGCCGAGCGCACGAAGGACGTGCAGTATTCGAGCCGCACGCGCTTCGTGACCGACACGCTGCAGCGCGAACAGCGCTACCGCAACGTGCTGCGCCACGTGCTCGAGCAGGTGCCGGAAGAGCAGCGCAAGGCGGATCCCTGGTGCGTCGAGGCCGATGCGATGTCGTCCAGCAAGAAGTACAACATCCAGCACCTGATCTACCAGCAGAAGGCGTACGAGCATCACTACAAGGACTATCAGTTCGGTCTGTCGACGATGCGTGACCACTGGTCCGCGGGTCTCGACGACATCCGCAAGACGCTCGCAGTCAAGGACGGCCTCGCGCTGCCCAACAACGACGCGGGCTTCGTGACGCACGACATTCACCGCAAACGGTAATGCCGTGCGCGACGGATCGGCGCGATGCATGCGCCGATCCGTCCTCTTCTCCGATCAGACATGCCGATTTTCATTGCACTGTTCGCGCTCATCGCTGCCGGATGGGGCGCGGTTCACCTGTTTCACGTCATCGCCGCGCAGTTCGGCCAGCCGGTCGCGATCGCGGCCGCCGTGCTCGCCGCCGCGATCCTGATCGCGCTGGTCGCCTGGTGGATCAAGCGCCACCGCGACATCGCACCGAATACGAAGGAAGAAGGCTGGACCCACGTCGTGCACCGCGCGTGGGGCGAGCTGCGCGTGTCCGCAACGCAGGGGCTGCTGTGGCTGTCGCACGACGGCGCGGACGGCCGCTATACGCTGTCGCAGCTCGACGGCTGCCAGGCCGCGCCGATCGGTGGCCGCTGGCACCTCGTCGTGCACGTGCGCGATGGCGTGCGCAGCGAATGGACGCTGCCGATGATGGACAAGCGCGACGCGCAACGCTGGGCGCGCGTGCTGACGCTCGCGAAGGACAACCGGCTTTGAGACGGCATGCCGTGAATGCACGGGCACGGCATGCACGCATGAACCGCCGCGCCGCCTGGCCCGCATGCCGGTGCGCTATCGCGCGCCGAGCGCCCACAACGCATCGAGTACATGCTGTGTCGCCCGCTCGACCGGCCCCGCCCGATGGGCGATACCCAATTCACGCCACAACGCCGGGCGCAACGCCCGCATGACGATGCGCGCATCGGGTAGCGGGGCGCCCGCCTCGTGCGGCAGCAGCGTCGCGCCGTAGCCCGCGGCGACCAGGCTCTTGATCGCATCGTTGTAGTTGAGTTCGATCCGCGGCTCCGGCCGGTGGCCGCCGAGCGCGAACCATTCCGTCGTCAGCCGTGACAGGCGGGTGGTCGCATCGTTGAGAATCAGCGGGCGGGCGGCCAGATAGCCGGGCGTCACGCGCGCCGGAAGCGGCCAGTCCGCCGGCAGAAACGCCATCACCGGATCGCGCCGCCACGCGCGGATCGACAGCCCCGCGACCGCCGTCTGCGGCAGCGCCACCAGCCCGACGTCGAGCGTGCCCTGTGCGATGCGCGCCAGCGTGTCGTGCGACGTGAGCACCGCGATCTGGACATCGATATCCGGATGCTGCTCGCGCAAGCGGGCCACCGCCTGCGGCAGCAGGTGCGCGATCGCCCCGGTCGATGCGCCGAGGCGTACGCGTCCGGTCAACCCCTGCACCTGTCGCTGCACATCGTCCAGCGTGGATTCGACCTCGGCCAGCAGGCGGCGCGCACGCTCCACCAGCACTTCACCGATAGGCGACGGCCGCACGTTTCCACGCGTGCGGGACAGTAACGGCGCGCCGATGCGGTTCTCCAGTTCGGCAATGTGAAGGCTGACGGTCGGCGGCGCGAGGTGAAGCAGTTGCGCCGCGGCGACAAAGGATCCTTGGTCCGCGATGGCGACCAGCGTGCGCAGGCGGTCCAGGCTGATCTCCCGCATTCTCCACCTCTCGTTCAAGAAAACTGAATCTGATGGTCAGTAAATTCAACTTTTCCTATTCTAGGCGCTCGGTGGACGATACGGCTTTCCCGACGACCGAACCGAAGGAACGCGACCACCATGAGCCAGCCCACTGTCTACATCGACGGCGATCAAGGGACGACCGGATTGCAGATCCACGAGCGCCTGCGCGGGCGCACCGACCTGCGGCTCGTCGCGCTGCCGGAGGCCGAGCGCAAGGATCCCGTACGGCGCGCCGAAGCGATCAACGCAGCCGACATCGCGATCCTGTGCCTGCCCGACGCGGCCGCACGCGAAGCGGTCGGCTTCATCCGGAATCCGGCGGTACGCGTGATCGACGCGAGTTCGGCCCATCGCACGCAGCCGGAATGGGTCTACGGCTTTCCCGAGATGGCCGACGGGCAGGCACGGGGAATTGCACACGCACGGCGTGTCACCAATCCGGGCTGCTACCCGACCGGCGCGGTCGGGCTGCTGCGGCCGCTGCTACAGGCCGGGCTGCTGCCGCGCGACTACCCGGTGAGCATCCATGCCGTGTCCGGATACTCGGGTGGCGGGCGGGCTGCCGTCGACGCATTCGAATCGGACGACGCTTCACGCGCGAAACCGCTCCAGGTCTACGGCCTCGCCCTCGCGCACAAGCATCCGCCCGAGATCCAGCTGCATGCCGGTCTGGCGAACCGTCCGTTGTTCGTGCCGGCTTACGGTGCCTATCGGCAAGGCATCGTGCTCACCGTGCCGATCGAGTTGCGGCTGCTCCCTGCCGGTGTGACCGGTGAGCAACTGCATGCGTGTCTCGCGCACCATTACGCCGAGTCGCGCCACGTCGACGTCACGCCGCTCGCGGACACGCACGCAATCACGCATCTCGATCCGCAAGCGCTGAACGGCACCAATGACATGCGGCTCGGCGTGTTCGTCAATGCCGAGCACGGCCAGGTGCTGCTGTCCGCCGTGTTCGACAATCTCGGCAAAGGCGCATCCGGCGCAGCCGTGCAGAATCTCGACCTGATGCTCGGGGCGGCAGGCGCGGCAAAAGCGGCGTAAGCCGTGTGCGGGCACCAGCGTCGGCAGGCCGAGCACCTCGCGACCGCGATGTGTTGATACCCGTTCGACGCGACCGGCTCGCGACGCGGTTGCGAGCCGGAAACGGGGCCTGCCGATGCTGCGCACATGCCCCCGTAAAAGCTCACCTTTAGCCGGTTTCAGGCCGTATCGTCACCCGCCGCGGCATTCAAACCGGCCAGCGTCTCCATCAGAAAATCCACGCACACGCGCACTTTCGCCGACGCCGCGACGCGCTCCGGATACACGGCCCAGATGTTCGCGGGCTGGATTGCGTCCGGCAGCACGCGACACAGTGCACCGCGTTCGATCAGCGGCGCGGCTTCCCAGATCGAACGCAGCACGATGCCGCGCCCGGCCAGCGCCCATTGCACGGCGACCTCGCCATGGTTCGTCGACAGCGCGCCGCCAACCTTCACCGTGGCCGTTTCACCGCGCACGTTCAGCCGCCACACGCCGAACGGGTGATCGCGCTCCTTGATGGCAAGACAGTCGTGCGATGCGAGATCCGCGAGCGAGCGCGGTGTACCGCGCCGGGCGAGATAGTCGGGCGACGCACACAGCACACGGTAGTTCGCGGCAAGGCGGCGCGCGATCAGGTGATCGGCGATCTCGTCGCCGATGCGCACGTCGAGGTCGTAGCCTTCGCCCGCGACGTCGACGAGCCGGTCGAACAGATCGAGCCGCACGTTCAGTTGCGGATAGCGTGCCGAGAAGTCGAGCAGCGCCGGCGCGACGATGTGCCGGCCGAAGCCGAAGCTGCTCGAAATGCGCAGCGTGCCGCGCGGCACCGTGCGCGTGGTCGACACGTCCTCGACGAGATGATCGACGTCGTCGAGAATCTTCTCGGCGCGCGCGAACACGCGCTCGCCTGCTTCCGTGACCGTCACGCGGCGCGTCGAGCGATGCAGCAGGCGCGTGCCGAGCTGCGCCTCGAGCAACGCGATGCGCTTGCTGACATAGGCCGGCGACACCGCGAGCTGCTCGGCGGCCGCGCTGAAGCTGGTCAGGCGGACGACCAGGCTGAACACGCGCAGGTCGTCGAGATTCGGCGATTTGTTCACGATTCGTGGAAAGTCGATTAACCTTTCGCGCGATTTTAATCCAGATGGAAATAAATAGAATGACGTGACGCGCCGCTGCCTCTCCCCGCGGCCAGCCCACCAGCCAAGGAGCTTTGCATGACCGACAGGACCTACAGAATTGCCGTGATCCCCGGCGACGGCATCGGCCGTGAAGTGATGCCCGAGGGCCTGCGCGCACTCGACGCCGTGACCGCGCGCTTCGGCATCCGCTTCGACTTCGTCCAGATCGACTGGGCGAGCTGCGACTACTACGCACAGCACGGCAAGATGATGCCGGACGACTGGAAGGCGCAGCTCTCGGACATGGACGCAATCCTGTTCGGCGCGGTCGGCTGGCCCGCGACGGTGCCCGATCACGTTTCGCTGTGGGGCTCGCTGCTGAAATTCCGCCGCGAATTCGACCAGTACATCAACCTGCGGCCCGCGCGCCTGTTCGACGGCGTGCCGTCGCCGCTCGCCGGCCGCCGCGCGGGCGACATCGACTTCATGATCGTGCGCGAAAACACCGAGGGCGAGTATTCGTCGGTCGGCGGCACGATGTTCGAAGGCACCGATCGCGAGATCGTGATGCAGCAGGCGATCTTCACGCGTCACGGCACCGAGCGCGTGCTGAAATTCGCGTTCGAACTCGCGCAGCGGCGCGCGAAGCGCCTCACCGTCGCGACCAAGAGCAACGGCATCGCGATCAGCATGCCGTGGTGGGACGCGCGCACGGCCGAGATGGCCGAACGCTATCCCGACATCGCCGTCGACAAGCAGCACATCGACATCCTGTGCGCGCGTTTCGTGCTGCAGCCGGACCGCTTCGACGTCGTCGTCGCGTCGAACCTGTTCGGCGACATCCTGTCGGATCTCGGGCCCGCGTGTACGGGCACGATCGGCATCGCGCCGTCGGCGAACCTGAACCCCGACCGCACGTTTCCGTCGCTGTTCGAACCCGTGCACGGCTCCGCGCCCGACATCACGGGGCAATACATCGCGAACCCGGTCGCGATGATCTGGTCGGCGGCCCTGATGCTCGACTTCCTCGGCAACGGCGCAGGCCGCGAACGCGAAGCGCACGATGCGATCGTCGCCGCGATCGAGGACGTGCTGCGCACGGGGCCGCATACGCGCGATCTCGGCGGCAACGCGAGGACACAGGAAGTGGGCGAGGCGATCGCCGCGCGCATCGCGGGCTGACGATCAGGCCCGGCGCAATCGCAATCACACGCGCCGGGCAAAGGCTGCACGCATCGATATGCGGTAAGTTGCACGCCATGCGTTTGCGCACGCGTGCGAATTCCTGCGCCTGCCTGGTGAAGTCGAGCGGTGAGCAACGTCGCACCGCAACGCGCACGGCACGCGCTATCAGGCGTCGACGTCGATACAATCGGTGAGTTGCACGCCACACGCGTGCACACCGATCGTCAAACCGCTACCGGCCCCGATCGATCAGTGAGATGCATCGCGTGGTGAAGCACACCGTTGCAAACCGATACGCGCATCACGAGATCCCTACGTGCATGACATGTCCGCTTTGCCCGGGACGATGCCGCGTCGAACGGCTCGAAGCACACAGTCCGACGCGACATTTCCCCTCGTCCCGAAAAACCTCACCTTCAGCGCATCGACTCCCGAATTTCCTCACCGTTGAAGCCCGGCGATGCGTTCGCCGGTTCGTCGAGTCGACACGCGCGTCACAGGCCGAGATCGGACAGCCCGGGATGATCGTCCGGACGACGACCGAGCGGCCAGTGATAGAGACGATCCTGCTCGCGAATCGGCAGGTCGTTGATACTCGCGTGACGATGCGCCATCAGCCCGTTTTCGTCGAACTCCCAGTTTTCGTTGCCGTACGAACGGAACCAGTTGCCGGCATCGTCATGCCATTCGTACGCAAAGCGCACCGCGATGCGATTGCCGTCGAATGCCCACAGCTCCTTGATCAGCCGGTAGTCGAGCTCGCGCGCCCACTTGCGCTGCAGCAGCCCGACGATCTCGTCGCGGCCGGTCACGAATTCCGCACGATTGCGCCATCGGCTTTGCGGCGTATAGGCCAGCGACACGCGCTTCGGGTCGCGCGTGTTCCACGCGTCCTCGGCGGCGCGCACTTTCTGGCGCGCCGTTTCGAGCGTGAAGGGCGGAACGGGCGGACGGACTTCGAGGGAAGCGGACATGGGTTGCTCCTGTTCAGGTTCTGGCCACGGACGACCGCGGCCGGTTCGGATTCGCTGCTTCGACTACCGTGATACCGCGTCGAGCAGCAGTTCGGCCGTCGCGCGCGCATCGCGCGCGGCGTTTGCATCACCGCTGACGAGCGCCACGCCGATTGCGCCGTCGATCAGCACGAGCCACTGACGCGCGACGCGCGCGAGCCCGCGGCGCTCGATGCCGGTTTCATCGGCATACGCATCGAACCGCTCACGCACGAACGCCAGCAAGCGCGCCTTGTGCGCGCGTGCGACGACGCGCACCGGATCGTCGGCATCGGGGATCTCGCCCGATGCGTTGAGGAACGCGCAACCGTGAAAGTCGGGTTGCCCGAACCAGTCGCGCAGTACGTCGAACATGCCGAGCAACTGAACGCGCGGTGCCTTGCCACGCGCCAGCGTCGCGTCGACGAACCAGCGCATCCAGCGCTCGTCGCGACGTTCGAGCGCGGCCAGCACCAGCGCCTCTTTCGATTCGAAATGCGAATAAAAGCTCTTTCGCGCCGCGCCGGATCGCTTGACGATCGCATCGACACCGGTTGCATGGATGCCGCCCGAGTAGATCAGCGCTTCGGCTGCATCGAGCAGCCGGTCGCGAACGCCCGGTTCGCCGGAAGGGTCGTGATGTGTGTTCATGGGTTTACGGTAGAACGATCGTTCTCCACCGTCAACACCCGGATGAAAAAGCCCTGCTGGCGGGAGGGCTGAATCGCAACCTGGCCGCGCGATGCAAGTCCGCCGCGTTTACGACATTTTTTCTTGAAGCGGACGCGCGACGCTCACTACACTTCGGTCACCCTGTCTGGGCGAAAGGACATCATGCAGCGACCGGAATCCGCGCGCCCCGCGCGCGCCTATGCGGCTTATGCCAAGCGGCTCGATGGCCGCATCGTCGTGCGGCGCTTCGACCCGCGCAACGATTCGTACGACACGTTGACCGCGCTGCTGCATCGCGCCTTCGCACCGCTCGGCGCACTGGGCTTCAACTGCCCGTGCGTCGATCAGCCGGCCTCGGCGACACGCGAACGCGTACTCACCGGCGAGTGCTTCGTTGCGCTCGGCAACGCGCACCTGGTCGCGACGATGACGATGCGTTCGCACGATCCCGATTCCCGCTGCGATCCATACCGCAGCCGGCACGTCGCGACGCTCGGCCAGCTGGCCGTCGATCCCGTCTGGCAGGATCGCGGCATCGGCCGATCGCTGCTCGCATTCGCGCAACGGCGGGCCGCCGCGCGCGGCGCGACGCACCTGGCGCTCGACGCACCTTACGCGGCGGTCCGGCTCATCGATTTCTATCGTCGCGAAGGATTTCAACCGGTCGACGTGATGCGCTTTCCGGGGCACAACTACGACAGCACGATCCTGTGCAAATCGGTCTGCGTCACGAGCGGTCGCATCGTTGCCGGTGATACGACGCAGATCGACATTGCACGACCTGTCGGTGCCGCGTCGTGAAACACGACATGCCGAAGCGCGAAGGCGGCGACGATCGCACCCGGCTCGCCGTCCGGCAGGCACGCGTGCGCGCTGCACTGCGGCTGCGTGGCGTGTTGAAGCTGACGATCGTCACGATCGCGGTCGCGCACGTGCTGGCATTCGTGTTCGACAGCCTGCTGGTCGTGGCCGGTTTCGCGCCGGATGCCGCAGCGGTGCTGCTGTTCCGTTTCGTGACGTGCGCGCTGGTCAGCTTCTGGCTGCAAGCGGATGCGTTGCGCGCATATCAATACGCGGCACAACACGGGTTCGTCACCGCGCCCGGAGTGCACGGCGGCCCGGTCGACGTTGCACCGCAGTGTCCGAAACGCTGGCTCGTCGTGTTGAGTCTTCAGCTCGATCCGCGCGGGTTGAACGGTGAACGGATCAAGTAGCCGTCGGCGCACCGATCGACGTCGATCGATATCGAATGGTTTCACGCATGAGTGAGTCGCAACGATGCGCGCGGGCTCACGGTTGACGCCACGGTTCGGCACGACATCGCATGCGGTTGCATGACGAGCGATCGCGCGGCAAGGCAAGCGGGGAAGTGTCTGGAAGGGGAGAGCAGGTGCCAGACGGCGTGAGGGCGGAAAGCGACGCGGCTTCCGTCAGGTGAAATGAACGTGCTACCGCAGTTCACCGATGCGCAATCGTGTCGCGATTCGGCGCGCCAACACAGCTCCCGAATAATCTCACCTTGAGCCTGGACTCGCGCGTTTCGGCCTCGGAAACGCAGACGTAAACGAAAGCGGGGCAGGCGGCGAACACGCAGCACTGCCCCGCGGCACTCAGGCCGTCCAGTCGAGAATCACCTTGCCGCTCTCGCCGGACAGCATCGCGGCAAAGCCTTTCTCGTAATCGTCGGCCGCGAAGCGATGCGTGATGATCGGCGACAGGTCGAGGCCGCTTTGCAGCATCGCGACCATCTTGTACCAGGTCTCGAACATCTCGCGGCCGTAGATGCCCTTGATCTCGAGCCCCTTGAAGATCACCTGGTTCCAGTCGATCGCCGTCTGCGCGGGCGGAATGCCGAGCAGCGCGACCTTGCCGCCGTGGTTCATCGCCTCGAGCATGCTCGTGAACGCGCTCGGCACACCCGACATTTCGAGGCCGACGTCGAAGCCTTCGGTCATGTGCAGGTCGGTCATCACGTCGCGCAACGACTCGCGCGCGACGTTGACCGCACGCGTCGCGCCCATCTTGCGCGCGAGTTCCAGCCGGTAGTCGTTGATGTCGGTGATGACAACGTTGCGCGCGCCGACGTGCTTCGCGATCGCTACAGCCATGATGCCGATCGGGCCCGCGCCGGTGATCAGCACGTCTTCGCCGACGAGGTTGAACGACAGCGCCGTATGCGTCGCGTTGCCGAACGGATCGAAGATCGACGCGAGATCGTCGGAGATCTCGGGCGGGATCTTGAACGCGTTGAATGCCGGAATCGCCAGATACTCGGCGAACGCGCCTTCGCGGTTCACGCCGACGCCGACCGTGTTGCGGCACAGATGCCGGCGCCCCGCGCGACAGTTGCGGCAGAAGCCGCACGTGATGTGGCCTTCGCCGGACACGCGATCGCCGATCGCGAAGCCGCGCACTTCCTGCCCCATCTCGACGATCTCGCCGACATATTCGTGACCGACGTGCATCGGCACGGGAATCGTCTTCTGCGCCCAGTCGTCCCACTTCCAGATATGGATGTCGGTGCCGCAGATCGCCGTGCGGCGGATCTTGATCAGCACGTCGTTGTGGCCGACTTCGGGACGCTTCACGCGCGTAAGCGTGAGGCCGGGGCCGCGTTCGAGCTTTGCCAGTGCTTTCATGGTCACGCCTCCGTCAGATCACGCCGAGCGACTTGCCGACGCGCACGAACGCGGCGACCGTCTGGTCGATCTGTTCAGGCGTATGCGCGGCGCTCATCTGCGTGCGGATGCGGGCGCGGCCGCGCGGCACGACGGGGAACGAGAAGCCGATCACGTAGACGCCTTCGCCGAGCAGCTTGTCGGCCATGTTCGTCGCGAGCTGCGCATCGCCGAGCATCACCGGGATGATCGGATGCGCACCCGGCACGAGCGTGAAACCGGCTTCGGTCATCTGCTTGCGAAACCGCGCGCCGTTCTCGCGCACGCGCTCGCGCAGCTTCGCGCCTTCGTCGCTGCCGAGCAGTTCCAGCACCTTCAGCGATGCCGCGGCGATGCTCGGCGTAAGCGTGTTCGAGAAGAGATACGGGCGCGAGCGCTGGCGCAGCAGCTCGACGACTTCGCGACGCGCGGCGACATAGCCGCCCGATGCGCCGCCGAGCGCCTTGCCGAGCGTACCCGTGATGATGTCGACGCGGCCCTCGACGCCGCAGTGCTCGGGCGTGCCGCGGCCGTGCGTGCCGATGAAGCCGACCGCATGCGAATCGTCGACCATCACGAGCGCGCCGTAGCGATCGGCGAGATCGCAGATGCCTTTCAGGTCGGCGATGATGCCGTCCATCGAGAACACGCCGTCGGTCGCGATCAGCTTGTGGCGCGCGCCCGCTGCATCGGCTTCCTTCAGCTTCGCCTCGAGGTCGGACAGGTCGTTGTTCTTGTAGCGGAAACGCTTCGCCTTGCAGAGGCGGATGCCGTCGATGATGCTCGCGTGGTTCAGCTCGTCGCTGATCACCGCGTCGTTCTCGTCGAGCAGCGTCTCGAACAGCCCGCCGTTCGCATCGAAGCAGCTCGAATAGAGGATGCTGTCCTCGGTGCCGAGAAAGGCGGCCAGCGCGCTTTCCAGTTGCTTGTGCACGGTTTGCGTGCCGCAGATGAAGCGCACCGATGCCATGCCGAAGCCGTCCTGGTCGAGGCCGGCCTTCGCCGCGTCGATCAGGCGCGGATCGTTCGCCAGGCCCAGGTAGTTGTTCGCGCAGAAATTGAGCACGCCGGCACCGCCGGCGAGCCGCACGGCTGCCGCCTGAGGACTCGCGATCTCGCGCTCGGTCTTGTAAAAACCGTCCGCGCGGATCTGGTCCAGCGTCCCGCGCACCTGGGCGAGAAAGGCATCACGCATCGCAAAGCTCCTGACAGGGTTTCGCATTTCGCAACGCGCCACTCGTGGCGGCGGCGCAACGGCCTGCTACTGTTATAGTCGGTCGTTCGGTTGACCGCATTTATCCGATATTCCGAACTAGAATTCGAAATATCGAACAACTCTAAGCGAACGGAATCCAAATGGCAAGTTCCTCCGGTTCGCGGCGCACGCCTGCCAGCGCCGCACCGCAACCGCCGGCCGCCACGCCGCCGCGTGTCGGCGAGCAGATCCAGCGGCTGCGCAACGAACGCAAGCTGACACTCGACGACCTGTCGCGCGCAGCCGGCGTATCGAAATCGATGCTCTCCGAGATCGAACGCGACAAGGCCAACCCGACGATCGCCGTGGCGTGGCGGCTGACGAACGCACTCGGCATCACGCTCGACGAGCTGTTCTCGCAACCGAAGGCGCCCGAGACTATCCGCGTCGACGGCCCGCACGACATTCCGACACTCGCCGGCCATGACGGCCGATACCAGTTGCGCGTGTGGGGCCCGATCGACCTCGCCGGCAAGTTCGAGTGGTACGAGCTGACGCTGCCGGGCGGCGGCGCACTGATATCGAACGCCCACGAGCCCGGCACGCGCGAGCACCTCACCGTGCTGCAGGGCGCGATGGAAATCGAAGCCGCGGCGGCAAGCCGGCGCCTGAAGGTAGGCGACACCGCGCGCTACCCGGCCGACGAGCCGCACGCGATCCGCAATCCCGGCAAGGCCGAGGCGCGGGCACTGCTGATCGTGATACACCGCTGACGGCGCGGATAGCCGGCCGAAAGGCCGATTGCAGGCCAGTTGCGGAAAATACTGTATGTTTGTACAGTATACGGACATTCCGCCATGCATGGGCTGGAGCCGGCGCACCGAGGCGCCTGCCCGGTCGACAGGAGCCTGCAATGACAGAAGAACAAGATTTGGCCGCGCTCAGCTTCAAGGCTGCCGCGCACGACCTCGAGCTGATCGTTCGCCATATCGCCGGGCGTTATATCCGCCAGCGCGTCCCGCTGACGTGGCGCCTGCTGCATGCGATCGAAGCCGAGGCGCTTGCCGATCTCGGCTTTGCCAGCCGGCACGAGGCCGGCATGCGTCAATTGTTCGAACGGCCGTCGGACATGACGTTTCCCGAAACGGACGATCCGATCGACTTCGGGCGCTCGAACGCGCTACCCGCCGTATTTTCGTTCGCGGTTCTGGCATACGAAGCCGCGTCAACCTCGAACGACACCGCGCCTCGCGAGCGGGCTCACCGCCCGTCCAAGGCGTGGGGCGACTGACTGCCCCCCAGGCCGCCACGCGTGGCGGCCTTGTCCTGCCCCTTGCCTCTTGATGCCCGAGACGTTGCGGAAAGGGCTACCATACACGCAACTAACGGAAAAAATCACATGTCCCTTCCCGCCTCTCCCGACATACCGGCACGCCCGGAAGAAATGGATCTGTTCGACCGCGGCGCGTCCGACTGGATCCTCTCTCCCGAAGCTGCATTCGATGCATGGCTCGCCATGCAGGACTATCGTCGCTCATCGGCCGACGTCTATCGCGCGCAATGGGGCGCGTTTCTCACGTGGCTGCGTACGCACCAGAAGAATCTGGCGACGGTCGATACGGCAACCATCGCGAATTTCGTCGGCGAACTCCCGATCCGGAAAACCCAGCGAATGCGCTATCTTCGGCTGATCGAGCGCGTGCTCGACCATATCCGGCGCACCGAATACGCGTCGACCAACCCGGCCCGGTTCATTGCTCAGGATGGCGAAGCGAACTGGCGCAAGGCTCGCGACAACGAACCTACCGGTTTCCTCACGCCGGCCGAGCGCGCGACGTTGCTCACGTACCTGTTTTCGCCGATCGGCGTATCCGGTTCCGCGTACTGGAAAGAGCGGCGCGACCGCGCGCTCGTTGCCGCGTTTCTCGGCGCCGGCATTAAAACCGGCGAAGCTCGTGCACTTACAATTAGTTGCATCAACACGGCTGGAACCTCGCTGCAGATCGAGTCGACGCACCCTGATTTCGCGCGCGAAACCCATCTGGCGTCGTTCGCGATCGCCCTGCTCGAAGCGTGGCTCACCGAACGCAAGCGCCAGGAGATTCCCGGTGAACTCGTGTTCCCCGCATCCCATGCCGGGCGGCCGATGCACAAGGCGACGATGCTGCGCGCCATCGATGCGATCGTCGAATCCGCCGGGCTCACGTCGTCACGCACCGCACGCGCCAGCCCGCAAACCCTGCGTAATACCTACGCGGCCGAACTGTTCGAACACGACGTGCCGCCCGAACGAGTCGGCAAATGGCTGGGCTTCATGCGACCGATCTCGTCGAACCGCCTGCATCGCGCATGGAAGAACTGGCGCGACGGTCTGGCCGACAACAATGCCGACGGTGACGCGTCGGGCATCGACGAAACTCACTGATCCCCCAACAGCTGCTCACGCCAAGCGATCCGTGAGCAGCCTTGTGCGGCACAGCCTCACCGTTCAATCGCTCCCGAAAAACCTCACCTCAAGCTCCCCGGATCGTCTCACCTGTGCAGTGCCGCCGCCCATTGCGTCACGTGCGCACAAAGCGGGCAACGGCTTCCAATCGGGATGGCCATGCGCCCGAAGCGTGTTCGCACTCGGGGCAGGCCACTTCAAAACCCTCTTTTCCGTGTGACAGCTCGGGCTCACCGTCGCAATGCGGACAATGGGCCGGTACCGGAGTCTCTTGATCCAGTGAGGTGCCGATCGCGGCAAACGCCTCCGCATCCAGTTGCCCGGCATCAGCCAGGCGGCGGATCAGCGCGGCGATTTCCGGATTCATTCCGCGGCTCGCGCGCAGCAAACTCACATCGCGCGTCGCGCGTTCCAGTTCATCTCCCTGGCTGCGCAACTGTTCTTCGAGCCGGTCTGCGCGCGCCTTGGCCGCACTCAATTGCTGCAGGAAATCGAATTCCTTGCGCTGAACGTCGCGTAAGCCGTTCTGGTAGGTCGACGCCGTGCTGCGCAACGAATCCAGCTCGACCAGCATCGGCTTGACGCGGCGTTCGGCTTCGGCCACCGCGTCCTTGATTTGCTGCGCGTAGTGCTCGGTGCGCTGCTGAAGTTCGGCTTGAAGCGCATCGATGCGGTCGCGCAGCGTGGCGTTCTGCGCCTGCTCGGCTTCGATACGGCCGGCCGCCGCAGCCAGCTCCTTCTCCAGTCGAGCGACTGTGGTGAGTAACGTCGCTTCGCTTGCTGAACCGTGCGTCGTTTGCGATGCGAGCTGGACTTCGAGCTCGGTCACGCGCGCCTGCAATTGCTCGTTTTTCGCTTCGCCACGTGCGAGCGCGCCTTCGAGCGTCTCCTGGCGGACGATTGCGTCGCGCAACCGTTGTTCGGCGTCGGCCACGCCGGCGCGGACCTGTTCGCGATCGCCATCGAGGCTGTCTCGCGCGGCTTTCAACGCTTCTTCATAGAGTGCCCCGAGCAACGCGCCGGCTTTTTCCTCGACGGCTTTCGGAATTGCGGCACCGTCGAGCCTGACCTTGGAGGCGGAACGGATGCGCTCCCAGAAATGGTCGATGTCTTTCGGGATATCGCTGGCGCTGCCGGTCTGGGTGAGATCGCGGACGTTGGCAGCCGACGGCCGGATGCCAAGATCGAAGAACAACCGCTTGCATGCATGCAGCGACAATTCCTGCCGTCGCGCACCTCTTGCACGCAGCGATTCCAGTTCGTCTCGAATGGTTTGGCGTATTTCGTCGAGGGTCATCGCTGTGCTCACAGACATCGAAGTGTGGCAATCATAACGAAATACGTACTTATCGATACTTGTTTCGGCTCAGCGTTGTGAATTTACGTCGCTTCGCACAGAAATCGGATCTGTGAGCCGATCTGGGCGACTGTGGTCCAGAATTCCGTGAAACAAAGCGAAGAAAGTTAGCCAAGTCCTTGTCGTGCAAGCGTTTTTCTGTCGATCCCGAATTTCGGCATTTGTTTCACATGACAACGGCTCCGGTTACCTGTCGGTGTTCAGGGGTTGGGGTGTCTGTGGAAAACTCTGCAGCCGATGTCTTGAGAGTATTAGAAGTAAACACCCTTGAACCCTTAGTTAAAAACGTTAACGCCACGGCACAGCCTTATGCTGCAAGGCTTTCAGGCCGACAAGGTGAAGTTTTACGGGAGCCAAGGTGATCTTCTGCGGGAGCTGAAGTGATGGGGTTCAGGGAGCTGCGTGAGCCGTTGCGGGAAAGGTCGTGAGCGGATTCGGGATCACAGTGAAACACGAGATTTCCCAAAGGTGAGGCTTTTCGGGGCCTCACAGCCACAGAACCCGCGCTGTGCCTGACTGCACAGTTTTCTGCCTGTGCAGACATGGGTGAGAATTTGCGGGACCTTCTTTGTGCCCCGATTCTGCCCATCTTTTAGGCAGTTTCTGTGAAAGGTGAGGTTTCACGGGACTCCACGGGTGTTTGGTGTGAGGGTTTCCGGGAAAGGGACGCCATTTTGCACAGCAAAAGTGCTCTCGTGGGCCTGTGATGCACTAAAGGTGAGGTTTTTCGGGAGGGAAATCCGGGTTTTCCTGCCCGGATCCCGCTGAGGTGAGCTTTTTCGGGGCATGGATCACAGACTGTGATTCGGGCCACAGGTGAGCCTTTCCGGGAATGGAATTTGCCCGAAAAATGGTCAAAGGTGAGTGTTTTCGGGATCCGTGGACGGCCGAATTGGCCGAAAAGCCCGCCAGGACTGGAAGAAATCTCGTTTTTGCTGTGCCTCTTTTTGGCACAGGTGAGATTTTCCGGGGGGCGACATACCGTTGTCGTATGAAGGATTTCCGTCGAAAGGTGAGGCTTTTCGGGGGATGTCGGTGGCGCACAGCCAAATGCCTTCTGTGCATAAGTATCGGAAGGCATTGAGGTTTTTGATACCGCGTCGGTTACGGTGAGGTTTTTCGGGAGCCATTTCCGTGCCAGAAGTGGCACAGCGATTTTTCGGTAAGGTGAGCGTTTTCGGGAGGCTCTGATGGCGGATCCCGCGCGTGCCGGGCATTCGTCGGCAGTCAGATGAATGAACATGCTGTGCTCAAGGTGAGTTTTTTCGGGACCCGATACGGTTTGTGCGCTGTACAATGCGCGCCCGGGCCGACACAGCAGGTTCGTTCGGGTCCCGCGGGCCGGTTTGGCGGGCGTCTTCCGGGGCGGCGAACCCGATCACGATCGCCCGGAGAGTCGCGTCTGTACATGCATACAGGCCTGAACGGGTCGTATCGGGAAGTGCGATGAGGTGGGATCGCAACCCTGTGCCGAACTCACGGCAGCGCAGTCGTAAAATTACGACAAATCGAAAGGTGAGCCGATACGGGAGTGCATTTCGCACGTTCCGGGCACAGGTGAAATTCTGTGAATCGGCGCATCCCGCAGCACGTCTGGACGAGTCCGGAACGCTGCAAATCCGGACCGGTGAGGATTTTCGGGAGCGCCTGGGGTGAGTGCCGTTTTACACGCGCACTTCACCCGCTATGGTGAGCATGTCGTTCTGGACGCACTTCACCGCAGACGCTATCCTTCCGGAAAACTTCTCCTCCGACCCGACGTATGGCCACGACGAAGCGCGCCAAGAAAACCGATGTGGATGTGGTGAGTGCCAGTTCAGCCGAATTGCGTAAGGCCGTCGAGGCGATCGCAATTCAGCCGAAGAGCGGCAAGATCACGCTCCTCACTCGCAAGCTGTTCAATGTCCTGCTGGCCGTGGCGCAGCAGGCCGACGACTCGGGCGATACATATCGCGCGCTGCTCTCGGACATCGTCGCCAACTCCGCTTTCGATTCGAACGACACCGCGCTGGTGAAGGAACACCTGCGCCGCATGGTGTCGGTGCAGGTCGAATGGAGCACGGGGACGTCGAGCCAGAAGCCGGGACGCAAGTGGGGGATCTCGACGCTGATCGCCGACGCCGAAATTCTCGAGGATCCGGCGACCCGCCGCGTGTGGGTCGAATTCTCGTTCGCGCCGAAGATCAAGAAAAAGCTGCTCGACCCGGTCCAGTACGCGCGCCTGAGCCTGCAGTTCCAGAGCCAGCTGCGCAGCAGCGCCGGCCTCGCGCTGTACGAAATCTGCGTGCGCTACCTGACGAACCCGAGCCACCTGACGATGCGTGAGCCGTGGGAGTGGTGGCGGCCGATCCTGTCGGGCACGCCCGACACGGAAGCCGGCGACGAAGCGAAGCGCGAGTACAAGTACTTCAAGCGCGACTATCTGCGTCCCGCGATCGCGGAAGTCAACGCGGTCACCAACATCTTCGTCGAGCTGATCGAACACCGTGAAGGGCGTCGGGTCGCGGAGATCCAGTTCCGTGTGACCGAGCGCAAGCAGCCGATGCTCGCGCTCGACGAACATCCGAACGTGTTCGACAGCACGCTGGTCGACCGGATGGTGAAGATCGGGATCCCGCTGAAGGAAGCGCAGACGCTCTATGCGGACAGCGAGGAAAACCGCATTCGTGCCGCGCTGCAGATGACCGAGCAGCGGATGCGCAGCACGACGCTGCCGCCGGTGCGCAGCGCGCCGGCGTTGTTCAAGGATGCGCTGAAGAAGGGTTATGCGCCGCCGGTCGAATCGGTCGACGCGCTGCCTGCCGGCACGCCGCCTGCGAAGATTGCGGCGGCCCAGCCGGACGATCTGAAGGCACGCCTGTTGAGCGAGTTCGCTGCGTTCCGCCGCAAGGAAGCGAAGGTGCTGTACGAAGAGCAGGGCGACGCCGAGCGCGAAGTGGCGCGCGAGTCGTTCGAGTCGGAGGCGCTGCCGACGATGGGCACCCATCTGCGCGACGACTGGCGCAAGCGCGGCCTCGATTCCAAGCTGGCCGAGACGGCCTTTTTCGACTGGCTGGCTCAGAAGACCTGGGGCGAGCCGACGGACGGCGACCTGCTGTCGTTCACGCTGAACCAGTCGCGGGCCGCCTGAGGCCCGCTCAGGCCCGCTGACGGGCCGCCGCCGGCCCCGCCCTCGGTTGGCGGGCCCGGCATCTTCACCAGGCCCAACCGGCCGTTTCCGTCACTCCGACAACAGCATCCGCTCGAGCTGCTCGAGGATCGCGTCGCGCTTGTCCTTCGGGAGGCCGCGCAGGCGCAGTTCGATGCGATCTTCGCCATACGACTTCAGGTCGCCGACCGACTTGCCGCCAAGCTTGATCTCGAGACGCTGCGCATAGCGCTGACGGCCGGCAGCCTTCGGCGTTTCCTGCGCCGCGACGCGGCCCTTGACGATGTCCGACACCTGGCGCGTGCTGAGATCGTCCGACACGATCTTGTTGATCAGCCGCAGCGTGGCCTCGGTGCCGCGCGCATTGTGATAGCGGCCGACCTGATACGCCATGTTTGAACCGAAGCGATCGGGGCGCGCGACCATTTCCTGCATGATCGCTTCCGGCAGTTTGCCGATCGACAGGGCGACGGCCACCGTCGATTCGTCGAGGCCGAGGTGCTCGGAGAGTTCCTTCTGGCTCTGGAAATGCTTGTCGTCGAGGAAGCGGCGCCATACGACGGCGTTGTCGAACACCGTCTGCGAATCGCGCTGGACGTTGAGATCGTAGCCGAGCTTGTAGCTCTGGATGCCGATCGGCACGTCGATCACGATCGCCTTGACCGATTCCTTGTTGGCTTCCTTCAGCGCCCGCACGCGGCGGCCGCCATCGCTGACGAAATACGTGCCCGGATTGTCGTAATCCGGAATCACGTGGATCGCCTGCTGTTGCCCTTGCTTCGCGAGGTTGACCGCGAGTTCGGCAATCGACGATTTCAGATAGAAGTGCCGCGGATTGAACGGGCTATGCTTGATCGCCTTCAGCGACAGCTCGATCACCTGCCCGGGCGCATAGCGGTTCTCTAGACGCCACGCACGATATTGCGCCGATTCATCGATCGACGGATCGAGCGTGAGCTCGGGAGCGGGCTGCGGCGCGGTGTCTTTCTTCGCGGATTTGGTCGGCGCCGGGGTGGGGGTCTCGGACTTGACGATGCCGTCGATCGCATTGAGTCGATCGAGCGCCGTGCGCTTCTCGCTCGTCGTGATATCCGGGCGCGCTTGGAATCCTTTGGCAAATTGGGAGGGTTTCATGTGACTCCTTTGTGCGCATAAAGTCAGGGCAGCATGGCGACGATTTCGTCGGCGCATGCGCGAATTTCCGTGGCGGCCAGCTTGCCGCCACGATCGTTCATCTGCAGCACGGTCTGACCGAGCGCCATCGCCTGCTTGTACGCCTCCCGGGTCGGGATCTGCGTTTTCAGCAACGGGAAGCCGAGTTCCTCGAGCGCGCGCTTGAGCTCGCGGGTCAGCATGCGCTTCTCTTCGGTCTTGTTCAGCAGGAAGACTGCGCGGAGGTCTTCGTTCATGACCTGCGCCTGCTGGATCAGTTTGACCAGCCCAACGCTCGACCAGTAATCAGCCGGCGACGACGACGTCGGAATCACGGCAATCGATGCGGCCAGCAGGACGACACCCGACACTTTCTCGGTGATCGACGGCGGGCAGTCCACGACGATGATGTCGTAGTCGTTGATGAACTTCTTGATCTCGCGATGGATTTGGCCATCGGCTTCGGCAAGGTTGACGACCGGAAACGGGATGCCGTTTTCGCTGTCGCCGGATGCGCTCGACCAGTGAACCAGCGTGTTTTGACGGTCTGCGTCGATGACGAGGACGCGCTTCCCTTTTTCATGGAACGCGGCACCGAGGTGCATGGCAATCGTGCTTTTGCCGACGCCACCTTTTTGTTGAGTGACTGCAATGATTTCCGCGGCCAATTTTCACTCCTATTTTGGTCGTTGGAATTCTACAGGACGATATTTGAATTTCAATGAAATTGTCGTTCGACAACTACGCATTGGCCATTCGGGCTATCGGTTTATGCGCATAAACGAACCGGAGATGGCGAGTGACCCGACTGGATCGTGTGGCGGATGCCTGCAACGTCGATGAACGGGGCGGGGTTTGAGTCATCCAGTGTGGCGTCGCTGGTGTGAGTAGCGAGTTGCCGCGGGATCGTGGTGTGCTGCCCTTTCGTTCGATGAGGCGGTTGGGGCTGAGAGCTGGAGAGTTTGTGCGCATAAACTCCGCTGAAACCGCGGCTGTCGGCCGCGTGACCGGGGGGAACTGCACCTCTGAGAGTGGAGTGTTAGCGGTATGTCCTGGCCCGGTACACCGCGTTGAGGCATGCCGCTGAACCCGTGTACGTCGGCACACCTCGCTGCCTTTGGGCGTCTCGTTTATGCGCATAAACTGCGGCCGATGGCGATGGCGATGGCGATGGCGAGCGGCGAGCGGCGAGCGGCGAGCGGCGAAAGATCACACCCCGACTGCTCCGGAATCCAGTGCGCGGCGATTGACCAGCGGGCATGTCGACGTAGCAATCGCATCCACGTGAGGACGTTTCCACTGTCACCACGCCGCGAATCGAGAGCTGCCTCGCCCGGCAACCGCCCGCTTTATGCGCATAAACCAACCGACGTACAACGCACCCGCCCGCCTCCTTTCCGGTCGGAGCCTCCCATCGTATTGATCTGGCGTGCGGCACCTCGATCTGTCATCCCGTGACAGAACATCGCTCACCTTTATGCGCATAAACACATCAACGCAACGCCGTGAAGTGCATCCCGAACAGCACTCCCTTCTCATGGTCCGTCGCACAACCTCATCCATCTACTTCCGCGAGGCAGCGAATCCACTCGAAATCCCGCGATCCCGCGCCAACCTCCCCGCCCAGACACCCGATGCAGACTGGCTACAATACGGGGCTCTACCCTCCAGGCTTGAATGATGATCACGATCTACCACAACCCCCGATGCTCGAAGTCGCGCGAGACGCTTGCTTTGATCGAGTCGCTGAATACCACCGGTGCGCCTCTGAATGTCGTCGAGTACCTGAAGACGCCACCGACGGTAGAGGAACTGGAAGCACTGCATCGGCAGCTTGGCCGCCCGGTTCGAGACATGCTGCGCGACGGAGAGGAACCGTACAAGACGCTGAATCTGGCCCGCGCCGATCTGACCGACGCACAAGCCTACGCGGCGATTGCCGCTCATCCGATTCTTCTGCAGCGGCCCATCGTCGTTTATCGCGGCAAGGCCGCCATCGGCCGGCCGCCCGAATCGGTGCAGGCGCTGTTCGAATAATTCTTGCCCGCCGTATTTTTCTGATTGCATCGGCCCGCTGCAAACATCGGCATTCGAAGCAGATCCGATCGCCGGACACCATGCGACCACCACCCGGGCGATCGCAGCCAAGCGAGCCGACCCTAGCCTTCCCCGGACGACCCATCGTCGTCGTCCGGCCCCCGCCCCGCCGCCGCTTTCGCGGCTGTCCGCAGCAGTGCGATCTGACCGCGATAGGCCCTGCAGCCACTGCAGGTCGGCAGGTGTACACGCACCTGCAGGCGCTCATGCAGGGTCAGATGCCGGTCCAGCGCATCCGACAGCAGTCGCGTCACGTCAGTACATTTCCCCGGCAGCATCTTCGGTCGTCAGTCCTTTTTCACTGAGGCAGGTTCGCAGGCGCGTGCGCGCCCGATACAGCAGCACGCTGCAATGATTCGTCGTCAGCGTCAATTCGCTGCAGATGTCCGTAATCTCGACGTCGAGGAATTCGCGCATCATGAACACGCGCCCGATCTGCTCCGGCAGGTGGTCGAGGCAGGTCTGGAACAGCGTCCAGAACTGCTGCTGCTGCAACAGCGTTTCCGGGCGCGGCCACGGTCGCGGCTTCGCATGCGCGGCCCAGTGCCCGTTTTCCTTGAACAGCTCGCGATCGAGCACCGATTCGCCGTCGAGCTCGGCATCGAGCGCCGACAAGCTCACCGTGCGCTGCCGCGCGCGCAGCACGTCGATCAGCTTGTTGCGCAGGATGCCGAACACCCAGGTCTTGTGGGCCGACAGCCCGGCGAAATCGCCCGCGTGCGACCACGCGGCGGCGAGCGCTTCCTGCACGGCGTCTTCGGCCGCGTCGGCATCGCGGAGCTGGAGTCGCGCGAAGCGCAGCAGGTCGCGCCGCAGTTGCGCGAGATAGGCGGGATCGTCGTATTCGGACGGCATGTCTGGGTTGCGGTGTCTCGAGGCAATCGCGTGCGCCACCAAGCGGGCGCGTCGCGGTGCGAGCAGCTTACTGGGCGCGGTGCCCGCCTGCAATGCATGTTCCGTCACGAATTCACGAAACCGGTCGACGCGCTGCGCTATGCTTGCCGAACCCTGTGTCGCGTGTCCGACCTCGACACGCGGCGGGCAATTTGTAACGTCAGATCATAACGGTCAAGTTATCCACAATTTCTGTGGAAAACCTTGTGGAAAGTCGGCCGGCCGGCCCCGTGGGGCGGTTCGCGGGCTGGCTTGCCTATAAACAGACCTTTGTCGCTCGTTCGGAAGCAATCGATCCGATTCCTCACTCACCGGAAGGAGAATGTCATGTCCTATCGCATCGCTGTGGTCGTCGGCAGCCTGCGTCGCGCTTCGTGGAACCGCGCGCTCGCGCACGCCGTGATCTCGCTCGCCCCCGCCGATTTCTCGTTCGAGTTCGTCGAGATCGGCGAACTGCCGCTGTACAGCCAGGACTACGACGCGGATTTCCCGGAAGTCGCGAAGCGCTTCAAGCAGTCGATCGAAGCCGCCGATGCGCTGCTGTTCTTCACGCCGGAGTACAACCGCTCGATTCCGGGCGTGCTGAAGAATGCGCTCGACTGGGGCTCGCGCCCGTGGGGTTCCAATTCGTGGTCGGGCAAGCCGGGTGCGGTGCTCGGCACGTCGCCGGGTGCGACGGGCACCGCGCTCGCGCAGCAGCACCTGCGCAACGTGCTCGCGTACCTCGACGTGAAGACGCTCGGGCAGCCCGAGATGTTCATCAAGCACGATCCGGCACGCATCGACGATCAGGGCCAGATCGTCAGCGAAGACACCCGCAAGTTCCTGCAGGGTTTCGTCGATCGCTACACGGGCTGGGTGCGCTTGCTGAAGTCGGCCTGAGCGTCGCCCCGTTCATGCCGCCGGCGCCGGCCCGCACTTAGCGGGTCACGTGCCGGCGTGTCGCGCGTGCCGTGCGTCGCGCGCTTCGCGGATGCCCAGCAGGATCTCGTCGAGCAGCGCGATGTCGAACGGCTTCGACAGCACGCGGACGTTGACGGTGCGCGTGCGGTCGAGTTCCTCCGCGTAACCCGTGACGAGAATCACGGGCAGTTTCTCCGGCCGCTTCTCGACCGCTTCGGCGAGGTCGATGCCGTTCAGGCTGCCCGGCATGTGGATATCCGAAATCACGAGGTCGAACGCGTCGTTCGCGGCCGCGCCTTCGATCAGGCGCAACGCGTCGTCGGCGGTGGGCGCGTAGGTCACGCGGTGCCCGAGCAGCGACAGCAGCGCTTCGGTGCCGGCCGCGACTTCGCTGTTGTCCTCGACGAGCAGCACGTGCAGGCCGGCGAGCGCGCCCGTGCCCGCGTCGTGCGCGACCGCCGGCGGCCGTGCGACGACATCCTCGGCGCGCGCGCGCGGCAGGTAGAGGCGTACCGACGTGCCGGCACCGACCGCGCTGTCGATCGTCGCGAGGCCACCCGAGCGTTCGCAGAACGCGAATACCTGCGGCAGGCCGAGCCCCGTCCCCATCCCCTGGGCCTTCGTCGTGAACAGCGGCTCGAACGCGCGGGCGAGCACGTCGGGCGCCATGCCTGAACCCGTATCGTCGAGCGAGATCTGCACGAAATCGCCGGTCAGCGGAAAGCCGTCCTCGCGGCGCAGCGTCACGTTGCGCGCGCCGACCGTGAAGCGGCCGCCGGCCGCCATCGCGTCGCGAGCGTTGACCGCGAGGTTGATCACCGCGAGTTCGAGCTCGGCGACGTCGACGCGGATCGGCCACACACCGGGCTCGATCGCGACGACCAGCGACGATTTCGAACCGAGCGACGTCTTCAGCAGTTCGCGGCATGTGCCGACCCATTGCCCGACGTCGATCGTCTCGTTGTGCAGCGGCTGCTTGCGTGCGACGCCGAGGAGCTGGCGCGTGAGCGACTGCCCGTTCTTCAGCGCGCGTTCGATCGCGCCGAGCTCCTTGTCGAGATGCTGGACCCCGCGCCGCCGCACGATCTGCACGTTGCTCGAGATGATCATCAGCAGGTTGTTGAAATCGTGCGCGACGCTGCCGACGAGATTGCCGAGCGCCTGCATCTTGCGCGACTGCCGGTACGCCGATTCGATCGAACGGCGCATCGACGCTTCGGCCTGCCAGCGGTCCCACGCCTCCTCTTCCGCCTTCAGCCGCTTGAGCGACAGCCAGATCACCGACCACAGCGCGACCGACGGCGCGAACATCGAGAGGAACAGCACGCTCAGGTGTTCGTACCATTCACGCCAGATCGCCGACGTGCGATACGAGCACGTCACGTAGACGGGATAGCTGCCGACCTGGCGATACGCGACGATCTCGCTGCTCGCGCCGTCGTGGCGCACCCGCACGACACCGGCGCGCGGATCGTTGCGTGCGTCGCCGAACGTGACGGCGCGGTCGGTGTGCGCGAGTGCCGGCGGCGGCGGATACGACGCGATCACCGCGCCGTCCGAGCGCGCGAGCGCCATCGTCATCGGCGTGCTGGCGCCGCCGAGCAGGTCGCGGTAGAACGCGTTGAAATACGACGACTTCAGCGCGATCGACACCATTCCGGCGAACGAACCGTCGCTATGGCGACGCGCGACGCCCGTGTTGAACACGGGAATGTTCTCGAGCTTGAGCGGCCCCATCATCAGCCGCGAGATGTGTTCGATCACCTTGCCGTCGCGAATGCCGGCGAAATCGTCGCGGTTCGCGATCGACGCATAGGGCGCCGGATAGTAGAGGCTGTTCGCGAGCAGCATCCCGCTCGCGCCGAAGATCGACACGGCAGCCACCTGCGGATAGCCGCCGCCGATCGTGTTCAGCGCTTCGTGGATGTCGGACTCCCTGTTGCGCACGGTCGCATCGTCCATGTCCTGCACGAGATCGACGATGCGCGCATCGAGCGTCTCGCTCAGGTCGAACACCTTGAGCGCGTGCTCCTCGGCAACCCGCACGGTGCGCATCGTCACGTCGCTCGCGGCGGCCTCGCGCGTCTTCAGGTCGTTGTACGCCATCACCACGACGTAGATGCAGGGCAGCACGATCGCCGCGACGAGCAGCACGATCAGCGTCACGCGTCGCACCGCGAAATCGTGCTCGGGCGCACCGGACGCATAGTTGCCGTCGTCCTGCCAGTCGTCGGCGGGCGTGGAGGCGGGAGCGTGGGAATCGGCGGGCCGGTCGGACGTCATCGAGGAAGCGGGTGAGGCGAAGGTGCCTGCCATCATAAACGAGTTGCGACGGCCCGCCGAACGGCCCCGGACGCAAGTAATCCTGTCGATTTCGACAGGGGGAATTCGTCAGATTGAAAACGCGACGAATCCGGCAGCGCAAACGTACACAAGGAAAAATTTTGCGTGCTTATCTCGAAAATGGTCGCGGCTGTTTTCGGAATGGCGCATGTTCGGACCGATTCTGTCCGAAATGGTGAATATGGCGAGTTGCATCGCCTCCGGTTTACTCCGAGAATCGCGCCTTGCTTTCCCTATGACAGATATCTGCGCCCGCCGGGATTCGCCGCGCGGCGCGTCGCGCGCGCCCGCGTTGCGGCGCCCGCGCGCGGTTGCAAGGCGGCTGCCCGCGCCCGAACGCATCGGCGCCTCAAGAAGTGCGCCGCGCGGTCGTTAACGCGAGAGAGACCATTCCGTATACCGCATCGCCCCATGCCTTTGCCGATTGTAATTGCCGACGATTCGCTGCTCGCTCGCAAACTTCTGACAAAGGCGCTGCCGGGAGGCTGGGACGTCGATGTCGCGTATGCCGCGAATGGTCGAGAGGCCTTGGCGCTGTATCGTGACGGCAAAGCTTCCGTAATGTTTCTGGACCTGACGATGCCCGACATGAGCGGATATCAGGTGCTGGAGACACTGCGCCACGAAGATCTGAACACGTTCGTGATCGTGGTATCCGCCGATATCCAGCCGCAGGCGCAAGCACGCGTGCGCGAATTGGGCGCGATCGCATTCGTTGCCAAGCCCGTGACGTCGGAGGCATTGCTGCCCATTCTCAAGGAGTATGGGTTGTATGCCTGACTCGGTGTTCACGGCGGAGCAACGCGACGCGTTGCAGGAGATCGCCAACCTCGCAATGGGCCGTGCCGCCGCACGGCTCGCGTTGTTGCTCGGGCGCTTCATCGAACTGTCGGTGCCGCGCGTGCGGGTCGTGAAAGCGACCGACGCGGGCGATGCGCTGCGCGAGATGACGGGCATCTACGACAACGTGACCGCCGTGCGCCAGGGCTTCCGTTCCGACATCAAGGGCGAGGCGATCGTGCTGTGCCGTACCGCGAGCATCGCGCGGCTCATGTCGGTCGTCGACCGCACGTTCGGCGAAGGCGTGTACGGCGGGATGGCGACACCCGACGAAGTCGTGTTCGACGTCGCGAACGTGCTCATGGGCGCCTGCGTCGCATCGATCCTCGACGAGCTCGGGCGCAAGCCGGTGTTCTTTCCGCCGGGGCTGCTCGGCGCGAACGTGTCGTTCGACGATGTCTTCCAGCCGACCGAGCTGGCATGGAGCGTGGCATTGCTGCTCGAGGTGAACTTCGGGCTCGAGGACCACGCGTTCCGGGCTCACTTCGTGATGCTGATGGCCGAGGATTCGATCCGGCTGATGGGCGACGCGCTCGACGCGTTGCTGTCCGCGCTATGACGGCCGCTACCCCGTCGCTGAGCGATCTCGTGATCGAGCGGGTGGGCTTCGGCCTGTTCGTGCTCGACCGCGCGATGACCGTACTGATGTGGAATCGCTTCATGCAGGACCACAGCGGTATCCCGGCCGCCGACGTGATCGGCCGCAACCTGTTCGACTGTTTTCCCGACCTGCCGCGCGCGTGGCTGTCGCGCAAGCTCGAGAGCGTGTTCCAGCTCGGCAGCTTCGCGTTCAGCTCGTGGGAGCAGCGGCCCTACCTGTTCCGCTTCGAGCACGACCGGCCGATCACGGGCGGCGTCGACTACATGCAGCAGGACTGCACGTTCATGCCGCTCACGCGCGGCCGCGACGTCGAGGCGGTGTGCGTGACGATCTCGGACGTCACGCACGTGAGCGTGATGCAGCGTGAGCGCGAGGAAGCGGTCGCGAAGCTGCGCGAACACGCGAATCGAGACGGCCTGACCGGCATCGCGAACCGGCGCTTCTTCGAGGCGCGGCTCGGCGACGAATTCGCGCGCTGGCAGCGCTACGGCGGCGACATGTCGGTGCTGCTGTTCGACCTCGACCACTTCAAGACGATCAACGACCGTTTCGGGCATGCGGCCGGCGACGCCGTGCTGCGCGAGACGGCGCGCCGCGTCGCGTCGATCGTGCGTGCGCAGGATACGTTCGGCCGCTTCGGTGGCGAGGAATTCGCGCTGCTGCTGCCGTGCACGAATCTCGACGAGGCGATGCTCGTGGCCGACAAGGTGCGCGATGCGATCGGCAGTGTGCCGGTCGATGCCGAGGGCGTCAGCGTGCCGGTGACGGCGAGTGTCGGTGGCGCGTGTGCAAAGGCGGGCGCGTCGACTTGCGACGTGCTCGTCAACGAGGCCGACGCCGCGCTTTATCGCGCGAAGCGCCTCGGGCGCGACCGCTCGGTGGCCTACGCGTAGGCGCACCCGCACCGCCCTGCTGCGCGCGGAGCGAATGCGCCCCGCGCGTGCCGTGCTCAGCTTTTCGCGATGTCGGCCAGCACGCCGGCCAGGACGGCCGGCTGCGACATGAACGGCGAATGGCTGCTGTCGAGCTGGTGCACGTGGGTCGGGTTGCCGGGCGCGAACGCGTCGGCTTCGTCGATGAAGCGCTGCTGCAGCGCGGGCAGGATCACGCGATCCTGCAGGCACTTGATGTAGTGGCGGTCGATCGCGCCCCAGCGCGCGGCCGTCGTCGGGATCGCGGTCGCGAACGGCGCGGCCGGCACGTCGCAGGTCATCAGGTTCGCGACGGCTTCGAAGTCGGCCTGCGGCACGTCGTCGTACAGCGCGCGCTTCGCGAGCTCGCGATATGCGGTGTCACCGCTGCGCGGATCGATGCGCAGCGCACCGGCGACGCGCGGGCTCGCCAGCATCAGCGGGCCGAGCAGCTCACCCTTGTTCTCGGGCGCGCGCACGTAGTCGAGGCCCGGCACGCCCGACGCGGGCATGAAGGCCGAGAGATAGACGATCTTCGCGATTTTCCCGGGCGCGCGTTCGGCAGCCGCCGTGATCGCGAGGCCGCCCATGCTGTGCCCGACGAGCACGACCTTGCCGTGGCCGAGCGCGTACGCGTCGTCGACCGCCTGCATGACCTGCGTCGCGTAATCGTCGAGCGTCGTGTTCGCGACCGGCGACGGCTCGGCGCCGAACGCATCCTTGTCGAGCGGGCGGGAGAAGTAGGAAGCCGGAAAGCGGGCGTTGATGCCGTGCGCGGGCAGGTCGCGCGCGATCGACAGGTGGCCGCGCTCGGCCAGCGCGGCCGCAACGTGCGCATAGCACCACGCGCCGTGCCAGGCGCCGTGCACGAGCACGAAAACGGGATGATCGGACTGCGGGGTGGCGCTTGCGTTCGTCTCCATGGTGTCCGGGTCTTCAGATTTTGAGAAAGGTGTCATCTTAGACGAACCCGCGCGCACCCAGACGGGCCGCTTTCGATCTGTCCCTCTTGTCTCGTACAGGCCACATTTCGTCCGTATCCGATATGAATTTATCCCGAAGCGCGCTAATTTGTTGCTTTGCCCGCGATTGCGCCCCATGAACGTCGACTATCTCTTCTATCGGAAGCCGAACAAACCCGGCCCCTATTCGCTCGACGACCTGGGCGACATCGCGCCGCCGATCGGTCCGGGCGACCTGATACGCGCGGGCATCGCGCGTGTTTTCGCGCAGATCGACTGGCAGGAATCGCCCGACGTGCCGGGTGCGTGGTTCGGCACGGGCGGCGCGGTGTTCCAGTTCACCGCGGAGCCCGACGGCCACGTGACGAGTTTCATGGGCTCGCGCCTCGAGCGTCGCTCGATGTTGCAGCTCACGCGCGAAATGGGGCTCATTGCGCTCGACCTGCAGCGCGACATCGTCTACGGCTGACGCACCGCCGGTGCAGGTTCCTGCCCGGGCCGGGCGCCCTTGCCGGCCAACGGCCTCCGGCATGCCGCCGCATGCGGCGAGTGTCCGCCATCGAACTTCAAAGATTGCTATACTTTCGCCCAATTCCGGCTTCCGGCCGGTAATTTGTGCCTGTCTGCGTCGATCGTTCGCATATCTCGCACGCATTTGACGCCCTGACCATCCCAGCCGGGCATGGCTTCTTCAATCGCCCCGCGTGGGTGTCTCCGTGGAGCTTGTCTTGGCCGTTTCCAATTCCGTCGTGGACGAACAAGAAACCGACGCCGCTGCCGTCACATCGGGCAGTTCTTTCTATCTTGCGATGCGCATCCTGCCGGCCGTGCAGCGCGATGCGATGTTCCAGGTCTATGCGTTTTGCCGCGCGGTCGACGACATCGCCGACAGCGACCTGCCGCGCGCCGAGCGCAATGCGGGCCTCGATCGCTGGCGCGCCGACATCGACGCATGCTACGCCGGCCGCCCGCCGCGCTATCTCGCCGCGCTCGACCGCGAGATCCGTGCATTCAACCTGCAGCGCGACGATTTCCACGCGATGATCGACGGGATGGCGATGGATGCGGTCGAAGACATCTGCGCGCCCGACGAGCCGACGCTCGACCTCTTCTGCGATCGCGTGGCGAGCGCGGCCGGCCGTCTGTCGGTGAGGATTTTCGGGATGCCTGAAGCCGAAGGGATCAAGCTGTCGCATCACCTCGGCCGCGCGCTGCAACTGACCAACATCCTGCGCGACATCGACGACGATGCGGCGATCAACCGCTGCTACCTGCCGCGCGAGCTGCTCGCGCGCGAAGGCATCGCGATTACCGACCCGGCGACGATCGTGCGCGATCCGGCGCTGCCGCGCGTGTGCGCGACGCTCGTCGAGCGCGCGCTCGAGCATTTCCGCCAGGCCGACGCGGTGATGGATACGTGCCCGCGTGCGCAGGTGAAGGCGCCGCGCATCATGTCGGGGGCGTATCGCTGCATTCTCGAAGCCGCGATCGCACGCGGCTTCGCCTTCCCGCGCGCGCCGCTGCGCAAGCCGAAGGCGCGCATGCTGATGATCGCCGCGCGCTACGCGCTGTTCTGAGTCGACCGAGTCGATGCCCAGGACCGTCCACGTGATCGGCGCCGGCCTTGCCGGCCTGTCGGCCGCGGTCGAGCTGCAACGCCGCGGGCGGCGCATCGTGCTGCACGACGCGCACGCGCATGCGGGCGGCCGCTGCCGCTCATGGTTCGACGGGACGCTGAACACGACGCTCGACAGCGGGCTGCACACGGTGTTCGCGGGACAGCCCGCGACGCAGCGCTACCTGCGCGCGATCGGCGCGGCCGACCGGCTCGCGGGGCCCGCGCTGCCTGAATTCCCGGTCGTCGACGTCGCGTCGCAGCAGCGCTGGACGCTGCGCTTCGGCGACGGGCGCTGGCCGTCGTGGCTGTTCGATGCCGCGTCGCGTGCGCCGGGCACGACGCCGCTCGACTACCTGGCGCTCGCCCCGCTCGCGTTCGCGCGCATGGGCCGCTCACTCGCACAGACGATGCGATGCGACGGCATGCTGTGGGAACGTTGGCTGCGGCCGTATTTCCTCGGTGTGCTGAACGTCGAGCCGCGCCATGCGAGCGCCGAACTCGCGCGTGCGGCGCTGTGCGGCACGTTTGCCGCGGGCGGCCCCGGCTGCCGTCCGCTCGTCGCGCGCGATGGTCTCGGCAGCGCATTCGTCGAACCGGCGCTGCGGATGCTGCAGCACGGCGGCGCGCAGATCCGGCTGAACTCGCGGCTCGACGCGCTCGAATTCGGCGCGCACGGCAATGCGGTCGATGCGATCTCGGTCGGCGGCGAGCGGATCGATCTCGCACCGGGCGACGCCGTCGTGCTGGCCGTGCCGCCCGAGGTCGCGCAGCCGCTCGTGCCCGAGCTCACCGCACCCGACACGTTCAGCGCGGTCGTGACCGCGTACTTCGCGATCGAGGCGCCGGCCGGCACGCCGTTGCAGACGGCGGTCGTGAACGGTGTCGTCGATGCGGTGCGCACCGGCGGCGGCCAGCTCGCGGCGACGATCCGCGACGCCGGCCGCTGGCTCGACACGCCGCGCGACACGCTTGCGCGGCGCATCTGGGAAGACGTCGCGCGCGTGACGGGCGCGAACCCGGAAACCATCCCCGCGTGGCAGCTCGTCGTCGAGCCGCGCGCGGGCTTTGCGGCGGTGCCGTCGCAGGAAATGAAGCGTCCGGCCGTGCGTACGCGCTGGACCAATCTCGTGCTGGCGGGCGACTGGATTGCCACCGGCTTGCCCGCCACGATCGAGGGCGCGATCCGCTCCGGCCAGCTGGCCGCGGACGTGCTCCAGACACAGTAAGCAACAGAGGGACCGATGAACGATCTCACCGAAATGGCTACCTTGTCCGCCGGCACCGTGCCGGCCGGCGTCGATGCGGCCGTCGCGCGTGCGACCGACGCGCTGCTGGCCGCGCAGAACGCGGACGGCCACTGGGTCTACGAACTCGAAGCCGATTCGACGATTCCCGCCGAATACGTGCTGCTCGTCCACTATCTCGGCGAGACGCCGAACGTCGAGCTCGAACAGAAGATCGGCAAGTATCTGCGCCGCATCCAGCAGGCCGACGGCGGCTGGCCGCTGTTCACCGACGGCGCGCCGAACATCAGCGCGAGCGTGAAGGCGTATTTCGCGCTGAAGGTGATCGGCGACGACGAGAACGCCGAGCACATGCAGCGTGCGCGCCGCGCGATCCACGCGATGGGCGGCGCCGAGATGTCGAACGTGTTCACGCGCATCCAGCTCGCGCTGTACGGCGCGATTCCGTGGCGCGCGGTGCCGATGATGCCGGTCGAGATCATGCTGCTGCCGCAGTGGTTCCCGTTCCACCTGTCGAAGGTGTCGTACTGGGCGCGCACCGTGATCGTGCCGCTGCTCGTGCTGAACGCGAAGCGCCCGCTCGCGAAGAACCCGCGCGGCGTGCGCATCGACGAGCTGTTCATCGATCCGCCCGTCAACGCCGGCCTGCTGCCGCGCCAGGGTCACCAGAGCCCCGGCTGGTTCGCGTTCTTCCGCGTGGTCGACCATGCGCTGCGCGCGGCTGACGGCCTGTTCCCGAACTACACGCGCGAACGCGCGATCCGCCAGGCCGTCTCGTTCGTCGACGAGCGCCTGAACGGCGAGGACGGCCTCGGCGCGATCTATCCGGCGATGGCCAACGCGGTGATGATGTACGACGTGCTCGGCTACGCGGAAGATCATCCGAACCGCGCGATCGCACGCAAGTCGATCGAGAAGCTGCTCGTCGTGCACGACGACGAAGCGTATTGCCAGCCGTGCCTGTCGCCGGTGTGGGACACGTCGCTCGCCGCACATGCGCTGCTCGAGACGGGCGACGCGCGTGCCGAGGAAGCCGTGCTGCGCGGCCTCGAATGGCTGCGCCCGCTGCAGATCCTCGATGTACGCGGCGACTGGATCTCGCGCCGCCCGCACGTGCGGCCCGGCGGCTGGGCTTTCCAGTACGCGAACGCGCACTACCCGGACGTCGACGATACGGCGGTGGTCGCGGTGGCGATGGATCGCGCGCAGAAACTCCGGCAGAACGACGCGTATCGCGATTCGATCGCACGCGCGCGAGAGTGGGTCGTCGGGATGCAGAGCAGCGACGGCGGCTGGGGCGCGTTCGAACCGGAAAACACGCAGTACTACCTGAACAACATCCCGTTCTCGGATCACGGCGCGCTGCTCGATCCGCCGACGGCCGACGTGTCGGGCCGCTGCCTGTCGATGCTGGCGCAGCTCGGCGAGACGCCGCTGAACAGCGAGCCGGCGCGCCGCGCGCTCGACTACATGCTCAAGGAGCAGGAACCGGACGGCAGCTGGTACGGCCGCTGGGGGATGAATTACGTGTACGGCACGTGGACGGCACTGTGCTCGCTGAACGCGGCCGGCCTGACGCCGGACGATCCGCGCATGAAGCGCGGCGCGCAGTGGCTGCTGTCGATCCAGAACAAGGACGGCGGCTGGGGCGAGGACGGCGACAGCTACAAGCTGAACTATCGCGGCTTCGAACAGGCGCCGAGCACGGCGTCGCAGACGGCCTGGGCGCTGCTCGGCCTGATGGCGGCCGGCGAGGTGAACAACCCGGCGGTGGCGCGCGGTGTCGACTACCTGATCGCCAACCAGAACGAAGAAGGCCTGTGGGACGAGGCGCGCTTCACGGCGACGGGTTTTCCGCGCGTGTTCTACCTGCGCTACCACGGCTATCGCAAGTTCTTCCCGCTGTGGGCGCTCGCGCGCTATCGCAACCTGAAGCGCGACAACACGACGCGCGTCACGTTCGGGCTGTAACGCGTGGCGACGCAATCCACCGGCATGCTGCCCGTCATCGCCGTGACGGGGATGGCGTTCGAGGCGCGCATTGCGCGCGGCGACGGCGTCGAAGCGGTCTTCGCCGCGCGCGCCGACCGGCTCGAACGCGCGCTGACCGAGGCGACCGCGCGCGGTTGCGCGGGCATCGTGAGCTTCGGCACCGCGGGCGGGCTCGCGCCCGACCTGGCGCCCGGCGCGCTCGTGATCGCGAACGCGATCGACGGGCCGTTCGGTCGCGTCGAAACCGATACGCGCTGGAGCACGCGGCTCGTCGCCGCGCTGCACGACACGCCGGTGTGGGCGCGCGTCACGCGCGGCACGATCGCGGCGGTGAGCGCACCGGTCGTCAGCGAACAGGAAAAGACGTCGCTGCATCGCGCGAAGGGCGCGCTCGCCGTCGACATGGAGTCGCATATCGCGGCGGCCTTCGCGGCGGCGCGCGGTGTGCCGTTCGCGGTGTGCCGCGCGATCGTCGATCCGGCGTGGCGCACGTTGCCCAGCGCGGCGACGGCCGGCCTGCGCGACGACGGCAGCACGGCAATCCTGCCGATCCTGCGTGAGCTGCTGAAGCAGCCGTCGCAGCTCGGCCCGCTGCTGCAGGTGGCCAGCGACGCGCGCGCGGCGCGCACGACGCTGATCCAGGCGCGGCACGCATTCGAGCGTGCGGGCGCGATGCGGATCGTCTGAGCGGCGTTCGCCGCTTTTCTCACCCCCTCCCTTCCCGGCTTTCCTTCCGGTTCTCGCGGACAAATCGCGGACAAAAAAAGAGCGCTGCAGATTTGAACTGCAGCGCTCTTTTTCCTTGCGGCGGTAACCGTTGCAGCGTTACTGCGCGGCCGGACTGCTCGCAGGCGTTGCCGGCGCGGTTGCCGATGCCGCGGCAGGCGCAGCAGCCGGCGTGCTCGCCGGCATCGCACCGTCCGCACCCGGATCGTCGTACTGCGGCAGCCCCGGCGCGGCCGGTGCATTGTTCGGCGCAGCGCCCGGTGTACCGCCCGACTCGCCCGGATCCTCGTAGTTCGGCAACCCCGGCACGGCAGGCGTCGCGGCCGGCACGGCGCCCGATTCACCCGGTTCGTTGTAGGTCGGCAGCGTCGCGGACGACGACTGGCTGCGATACGTCAGCGACTTGCGCTGCTGCAGGTACGCGTCGCGCACGAACGAATACGGATCGAGCGCGGCCTGCTTCAGCAGGTCGGTCGCGCCGAGCAGGTCCGAGCGCGCGCTGATGAACTGCGCGATGTACATCGGGTTGCGCGCGGCCGGCTCGATGTAGTTGAGCAGGTTGAAGCGCACGTCCACCGCGCGGCCGACGCCGTCGCGGAACGTGCTCGGCCCGAACACGGGCAGCACGAGGTACGGGCCCGACGGCACGCCCCAGCGCGCCATCGTCAGGCCGAAATCCTGGTGATGCTTCGGCAGCCCGGCCGGCGTCGCGATGTCGATCAGGCCGGCGACGCCGAACAGCGAGTTCATCGCGACGCGCATCAAGTCCTGCGTCGCGTCGGTGATGCGCAACTGCAGCAGGTTGTTCGCGATGTTGCCGAGGTCGCCGAGGTTCGAGAAGAAGTTGCTGATCGCGGTGCGCACGGGCGTCGGCGTGACCTTCTGGTAACCCTTCGCGATCGGCTGGGCGATGTTCGTGTCGACGGTGTCGTTGAACTTGTACATCGCCCGGTTCATCGGCTCGAGCGGGTCGTTGGGGTTGCGGTTCGGTCCCGTCGCGCAGCCGGTCAGCACTGCGCTGGCGGCAACGGTCGCCGCAATGATTCGCACCTTATTCATTGATTCCTTGCGATTGGTTCTTGGCGCGTTTGACGCGCGGTTTGCCCATCAGGACGGGCTGGAACACCACGGCGCCGATCAGCGTGCAGGTCAGGGCCAGCGCGAGCAGCTTGCCCATGCTCGACGTGCCCGGGTGGTGCGACAGCCACAGGCTGCCGAATGCGGTCGCCGTCGTCGCGGCGCTGAACAGGACGGCGTGCGTGAGGCTCGAGTGCAGCAGCCCGGTTTGCCCCCCGCGCCACGCCATCACGAAATACACCTTGAACGCGACGCCGACGCCGAGCATCAGCGGCAGCGCGATGATGTTCGCGAAGTTGAGCGACATGCCGAGCACGACGCACAGTTCGAGCGTCACGATGCCCGACACGAGCAGCGGCACCAGCGTGCGCAGCACGTCGCCGAAGCGGCGCAGCGTGACCCACAGCAGGATCGTGATCGAGATGATCGACCACAGTGCCGCATGCAGGAACGCGTTGATGATCGTGTCGGCCGAATGCAGGATCGAGATCGGCCCGCCGGTCGCGCCCGGCTCCGCGGCCTTCACGGTCTTCGCGAAGCGGCGCAGCATCGTGTCGTCGTTCGGGTCGACGCCCTTCGGCACCTTCGGCGAAATCTGCACGAGTGCGTGGCCGTCCGGTGCGACCCAGTCGCGCACGAGCTGCGGCGGCAGCGATTCGCGCGTGATGTCCTGCGGCTGCAGCAGCGAGGCGAGCTGGTTGAGCGCGATGCGCAGCGTGTCGGAGAACGCACGCTCGGCGCGGTCGCGCGTCGCGGCGTCCGCGGCGGCGAGTTTCGCGAGCGAGGCCGACAGGTGCTGCGCGGCGGCCGCGCCCGGGCCCGGATGATCTTCGGCCGCGTAGCTCAGCAGGTCCGACACGCGCTTGAGCGCGGCGACGCGCTGCGCGGCAAGCGCG
>NZ_QOBB01000054.1:0-56825 GCF_024704855.1 Burkholderia sp. HAN2018
CCGATCCCGGCCGCCGTGCGCGAGGCGCTCGCCGATCTCTGCGTCGGCGGCGGCCCCGGCGATCCGGCGCTCGACGCCGGCTGGGGCGAGCCCGGCCTCACCGCGCCCGAGCGTGTGTTCGGCTGGAACACGTTCGAGATCCTCGCATTCAAGGCCGGCAACCCCGAGCACCCCGTCAATGCGATCCCGCCCGCCGCGTATGCGCACTGCCAGTTGCGCTTCGTCGTCGGCACCGACTGGCAGGCGCTGCATGCGCACCTGCGCACGCACCTCGATGCGCACGGCTTCGCCGACATCGAGATCGACGTCGAGCGCGGTGCACCGGCGACGCGCGTGTCGCCGGACGATCCGTGGGTCCGCTGGGCGGTCGCGTCGCTGGCGCGGACCACCGGCAAGAAACCCGCGATCCTGCCGAATCTCGGCGGCACGCTGCCGAACGAAGTGTTCGCCGACACGCTCGGGCTGCCGACCCTGTGGGTACCCCATTCGTACCCCGCGTGCTCGCAGCACGCGCCCGACGAGCACCTGCTCGCGAGCGTCGTCAGCGAGGGGCTGCAGATGATGGCCGGCCTCTTCTGGGATCTCGGCGAGGACGCCCCGACCGTTCGCCGCGCGGCGCCCGCCGCGGCCGGCGCCACCCTGTAACGCGCTTCGCCCCTTTCACGGGATCTGCCCACACGATGAACACGACCACCCTGACCTCGCAGGAAGCCGCCCACCCCAGCGCCGCGAAGATCCGGCGCATCATCTTCGCGGCGTCGATCGGCAACGCACTCGAATGGTTCGACCTGATCGTCTACGGCTTCTTCGCGGTGACGATCGCCAAGCTGTTCTTCCCCGCCACGAGCGAAGCGACGTCGCTGATGCTCACGCTCGGCACGTTCGGGCTGTCCTACCTGATCCGGCCGATCGGCGGCTTCGTGCTCGGCGCGTACGCGGATCGCGCGGGCCGCAAGGCGTCGCTGCTGCTGTCGATCGCGATGATGATGGCCGGCACGCTGCTGATCGCGTCGATGCCGACCTACGCATCGATCGGCATACTTGCGCCGCTCGGGATCATGTTGTCGCGGCTGATGCAGGGCTTTTCCGCGGGCGGCGAATTCGCGAGCTCGACCGCGTTCCTCGTCGAGCACGCGCCGCAGCGGCGCGGTTTCATGTCGAGCTGGCAGTTCGCGAGCCAGGGCCTCGCGACGCTGCTCGCGTCGGGCTTCGGTGCGCTGCTGACGTCCACGCTGACAACCGCGCAACTCGAAAGCTGGGGCTGGCGCGTGCCGTTCCTGTTCGGGCTCGCGATCGGCCCGGTCGGGCTGTACATCCGCCGTTACGTCGACGAAGGCGTCGAGTTCAAGACGCAGGCACGCTCGGAAGCGCCCGTGCGCGAACTGTTCGCGGATCAGAAGCTGCGGCTGTTGCTGTCGATCGGCGCACTCGTGATCTCGACCGCGATCAACTACATGGTGCTGTACATGCCGACCTATGCGATCAAGCAGCTCGGCCTGCCCGCGTCGACGGGCTTCGCGGCGACGCTCGCGACCGGTTTCGTGCTCACGCTCGTCACGCCGGTCATCGGCCACCTGTCCGATCGCACGGGGCGGATCCGCATGATGGCGGCCGCGGCCGTGCTGATGCTCGTCAGCGTGTGGCCGACGTTCGCCTGGCTCACGCGCCACGCGTCGTTCGCGACGATGCTCGCCGCACTGGTCTGGATCGGCGCGCTGAAGGCGATGTACTGCGGCGCGCTGCCGGCGCTGATGGCCGAGCTGTTCCCGTCGCAGACGCGTGCAACGGGGCTCGCGGTCAGCTACAACACGGGGGTCACGCTGTTCGGCGGCTTCGCGCCGTTCGTCATCACCTGGCTGATCAGCGCAACCGGCAACCGGCTGTCGCCGGCGCTCTACCTGATGGGGTGTGCGGTGCTGAGCCTCGTCGCGCTGTTCGTCGCGCGCACCCGGCTCAAGATGCGATAACGGAAGAAACGACGGCGCGGTGACGCGCCGCCGGTGCGGCCCGGCGCGGCATCGTCGCCGCGCGGGCCGCGCGCCGTTTACGGCGCCGGGTTCGGCTGCAGTTCGTGCAGTGCGTCGATCTCGGCGAGGATCTCGTCGGACAGCTTCACGTCGACGCTGCCGATGTTCTCCTTCAACTGCTCGAGCGACGTCGCGCCGACCAGGTTGCTGCGCACGAACGGCCGGCTGTTGACGAACGCCAGCGCGAGCTGCGCGGGCGACAGCCCGTGACGCCGCGCGAGCGCGACATAGCGCGACGTCGCCTCGACGGCCTGCGGCTTGCTGTAGCGCTGGAAACGCTCGAACAGCGTGATGCGCGCACCGGCCGGACGCGCACCGTTCTCGTACTTGCCGGACAGCCAGCCGAACGCGAGCGGCGAATACGCGAGCAGGCCGACGCCATCACGATGCGTGAACTCCGACAGCCCGTTCTCGAACGTGCGATTCACCAGGCTGTACGGATTCTGGATGCTTGCGATGCGCGGCAGCCCGAGCTTCTCGGCCGCGCGCAGGAACTGCGCGACGCCCCATGGCGTTTCGTTCGACACGCCGATCGCGCGTACCTTGCCGGCCTTCACGAATTCCGCGAGCACGCCGAGGGTTTCCTCGATCGGCACCGTGTAGGCGTCGTCGACCCACGGATAGGCGGGACGGCCGAACGTCGTCGTGCTGCGGTCGGGCCAGTGCAGCTGATAAAGATCGACGTAGTCGGTCTGCAGGCGCTTGAGGCTGCCGTCGAGCGCTTCGGTCAGGTTCTTCCGGTCGAACTGGTTGCCTTCGCCGCGAATATGGCGCGGATTGTGCGGCTGCCGCGCCGGCCCCGCGATTTTCGTCGCAAGCACGATGCGCTCGCGCTGCGCGCGATGCTGCGCGAGCCACGTGCCGATGTACTGTTCGGTGCGCCCCTGCGTATCGGGCTTCGGCGGCACCGGATACATCTCCGCGGCATCGATCAGCGTCACGCCTTGCCCGATCGCGTAGTCGATCTGCTCGTGCGCATCGCGCTCCGAATTCTGCTCGCCCCACGTCATCGTGCCGAGGCCGATCAGGCTGACCTCGATGCCCGAATCGCCAAGTGTGCGGTATTCCATGCTGTTCCCGTCGCGTCAGTGGAAAGCAGGAACGCTATCACATTGAAGCGACCGCTTCAGACAGGCGCCGCACACGCTTACAGGCGGCCTTCGGTAAAGGTGCGAGCGTTCACGCGCAGGGCCCGAACGAAGGCATAGCAGCCGCCGTTACTGCGGCCGCTGGATGAAACAGGTCGCCGACGCATGCGCGACGATCTTGTCGTCCGGCGTCTTCAGCGTGCCCTCGGCAACGCCCAGCGAACGCGACAGGTGAATCACGCGCCCTTCCGCAACCAGCTCGACGTCGCGCGGCACGGGCCGCAGCATCTTCACATGCAGATCGACCGTACCGTAGCCGACGCCCGCATCAAGCATCGAATGCACCGCACACCCCGTGACCGAATCGAGCACCGTCGCCGCGAACCCGCCGTGCACGCCGCCGAGCGGGTTCAGGTGCCGGCCGTCCGCCCGCGCCGAAAATTTCACATAACCGAGCTCGACGTCGAGCGGACGCATCGGGATCGTCTCGGTAATCGACGCGAGCGGCGCATCGCCCGATACCGCTGCGCGCAGCAGATCGAGACCAGACAGGGAAAGCGGGTTCATCGGGTTGTCTCCGGGTTGAAAGCGCGTCGCCGCGCGAGTAAGTTCCAAATTGGAACTGATTATTCACAACGATCACGGTCGTTGTCAACGTGGCCGGGCTCGTTGCAGTCGAAGGCGGGTTCTATAATCGAGCCCGCTATTTCGCTGAACCGCCGCAAGAGACTCGACGATGAAATGGGATGACATCGGCACGCTGAACTGTTCGGTCGCGCGTACGCTTGCCGTACTCGGCGACCGCTGGACCATGCTGATCCTCCGCAACGCGTTCCTCGGCTGCCGCCGTTTCGACGCGTTCCAGACCCAGCTCGGCGTCACGCGCCATGTGCTGGCGGAGCGGCTCGCGCGGCTCGTCGACGAAGGCGTGCTGGCCAAGCGCGCTTATCAGGAACGCCCGCCGCGTTTCGAATATCGTTTGACGGACAAGGGCCTCGACCTCTACCCGACCCTGCTTGCGCTGACCGCATGGGGAGACCGCTGGAAAGACGACGGCCAGGGGCCGCCAGTGCAGTTGCGTCACCGTACCTGCGGCCATCTGATGCACGCGGTCACCGTATGCTCGGCGTGCGGCGAGCCGCTCGACGCGCGCGACGTGCAGCCGGAGCGTGGCCCCGGATGGGTCGCAGCCGAAGCTGCCGGAAGGGCTGCGGCCGAGGACTGACGCATCGCGCATACGGAAACGCGTGACGCACACGGATCGTTCGTTGCGTTCGCGTTGCTGTCGCCGGTTCCAGCGAGCCTGCCTGGTTGCACTCTCGCACGGCTTGCACACCGACACCCTGCTGCCGCCGCACGCGCATTCACGCGCTGCCATCGCCCCCATCCGCCGATCGCCCCGATCGCGCATACGGATCCCGCACAACGCAACTTTGCGTCACCGCCTCTGCCATCGCCGGTCTTCGCGATGCGTCATCCCGTTGCATCCGCACGTGACCGGGCCGCCACGTGTGCGTTACACTCACGGCCCGCTGTCTCGAAATTATTCGCTGTCCAAGATGTTGTCGCGCAATCGCCTCGCCGCTGCCTGTCTCGCCGCCTCCCTGCTCGCCACACCGTTCACCGCTTTCGGCAAGACGCAAAGCGAATCGCTGCTCCAGCAGGCGATCGACTTCGTGTCGCAGTGGCTACCGGCCCCCACTCACGAAGCGCCCGCAACACAGGTCGTCGAATCGGCATTTTCGCCCGATGGCGGTGCCGAAGCGCTGGTGCTGAAAGCGATCGGCGCCGCGCGCAGTTCGATCCGCGTCGCCGCCTATTCGTTCACGTCGCCGCCCGTCACGCGCGCACTGCTCGCCGCCAAGCGACGCGGTGTGAATGTCGCGGTGGTGGTCGACGACAAGGGCAATCGCGCAAAGAGCAGCAAGCAGGCGTTGAACCTGCTCGTCAACGCAGGCATCCCGACACGCACGATCGACGCCTATGCGATCCATCACGACAAGTACCTCGTGATCGACGCCGAGCACGTCGAAACGGGTTCGTTCAACTACAGCGCGTCGGCGGCCAGCCGCAATTCCGAGAACGTCGTCGTGGTGTGGAACAACCCGCAACTCGCGTCGCGCTATCTCACGCACTGGCAAAGCCGTTTCGACCAGGGCACGCCGTACCGCTCCAGCTACTGACACGCGCCGCGCTCACCCCGTGTTCGATCCGCCGTGTTGCAGATGATCGGCGAGCATCGCGCGAAGCTCAATTCGGCCGAACGGCCAACGCGTCGCCTTGCTTAATGGATTTCAGCCGTCCGCCCGGTCGCGGCACCGGCCTGCGTCATCGGCGTGCAGCGATTCGCATGCGCACCCGCGCCGCGTACCGACGACGTCGACAAGCCGCTGGCGCCGCCCGGCAGCGCGTTGCTCACACATACGACGCCGAACGCCAGCGTGTTCTGGACCATCGGATAAAGCAGATACAGCGCAAACGCGAGATAGCCCGCGTACAGAATTCGAACCATGGTGGAGTGGGAGGCGATGAACGATTGGACTCGCCCTGTTTACGGCACTGCGCCGGGCACCTTGAGACGTCGCGCACCGGATTGCGCATCGGGGCGAAACGCGGGCCCATGACGCCCGCTTCTCACCGCATCTGCAACGATCCGGGCCAAGCCGAAACCGCCCGCTTCCGGATTGCCGGCATGGCGATGCGCCGCGCAATGCGCGATACTGTCCGGCATACGATCCCGTGACCGGCCTCGCAGCCGGGACAAAGGACACGACCCATGCAAATTGCACCGAAACCGGCCGACGAGGCGGCCCGGCTCGATACGCTTCATTCGCTCTCGATCCTCGACACGCCGCCCGAAGAACGGTTCGATCGCCTGACGCGTCTTGCACGCAGGCTGTTCGACGTGCCGATCGCACTCGTCAGCCTCGTCGACGACGATCGCCAGTGGTTCAAGAGCCATGCCGGGCTCGACGTCACGCAAACGTCGCGCGACGTGTCGTTCTGCTCCCATGCGCTGCTCGCGGGCAATACGATGGTGATCCAGGATGCGCTGAACAACGATCGCTTCCACGACAATCCACTCGTCACCGGCGCGCCCGGCATCCGCTTCTACGCCGGCCGGCCGCTCGCGGCACCGAACGGCGCGCCCATCGGTACGCTGTGCCTGATCGACACGCGGCCGCGCTCGCTCGAACCCGACGAGCTCGCGCTGCTCGGCGATCTCGCCCACATGACCGAACGCGAGATCGCCGCGCTGCATTTCGCGACCACCGACGAGCTCACCCAGCTGACGAACCGCCGCGGCTTCGAGATCCTGGCCCGCCACGTGCTGAGCCTGTGCGATCGCCTGGGTCGTCACGCGGGGCTGCTGTTCTTCGACCTGAACGATTTCAAGGCGATCAACGACCGCTTCGGCCATGCCGAGGGCGACCGCGCGCTCAAGGCATTTGCCGACACGCTGACGGGCGCACTGCGCGACAGCGACGTGATCGCACGACTTGGCGGCGACGAGTTCGTCGTGCTGCTGAGTGCCACCGATCCGGCCGACGTCGCCGAGCCGGTCGACCGCGTGACGCAGGCGCTTGCGCTGCGCAACACGGCCGACGCGCGCGGCTATGACATCCGGTTCAGCGTCGGGCACGTCGACTACGACTCCGCGCACCATCACGACGTGGCCGGCCTGCTCGCATCGGCCGACCAACGGATGTACGAGCACAAGCAGCGCGGCAGGTCGGCCGGCGCGTGAGCGCGGGCGCATGCCGCCGCCCTACCGTTCAACTGCGGGGGCGCGGCTGTGTCAGCTGCCGCACGGCGGCGCGCTGGCCATCGCCTCCGCGATCTGCTCGGGCGTCAGGTCGCGCTGGTGCGTCGCGAGCGACCAGCGATGTCCGAACGGATCCTCGACCTGTCCGTAGCGGTCGCCCCAGAACATGTCTGCGGCAGGAATCGTCACCGTCGCGCCGGCCGCGACCGCCTTCGCGATCGCGGCGTCCGTGTCAGGCACGTACAGGTGCAGGCAGACCGGCGTGCCTTTCAGGGCCTTCGGCCCGAGCGCGCCGTGTTCGGGCATTTCATCCACCAGCATCAGTGTCGAATCGCCAATCACGAGGCACGCGTGCGCGAGCCGGCCGTCAGGCATCGCCAGGCGAAACTGTTCGCTCGCATTGAACGCGCGCTTGTAGAAGTCGATGGCTGCGGCTGCGCCGGCGCAGATCAGGTGCGGCGTCAGCGTACGCATCCCTTCCGGGATCGGTTTGACGGACGTGGACATGGGTGTCGCTCCTTCGGTCGGTTGTCGTATCGGAATCGGGACGGACGCGCGATGCGCACGCCTCCGATGCTACGACGGACGACCCCGGCGAAAATCGACACGGCGCCCTGCATTTTTTTCTCGAGTATCAGGACGCCCGGGGTCGCCGCATCGGGCGTCACCCGCCCGTTCGATCGGCCTCGTTGTCCGGCATGCCGAACTGCCGCCGACATGCCTCGAGCAGTCCTGCCACCGCATCGAGCGGAAGATCGGCAAACCGGGCAATCGGCAGCATCACGCCGCCCGGCACCCTGATGCGCGACGAATGCGCCGAGAACTGGTAGCCGATGTAGCGATTGCCTGCGACGCTGATGATCCGGAATTCGGTGACATCACGCCATGGCGTGGCGGGTTGTTCGCGTACGCCTCCGATCAGCCTGAAACCCGTCTCGTCGACATGCAGCACCATCCTGCGTCGCGACGACACGAAGAAGGCGGCCCCCGCCAGCGCCAGCAATCCGGCCAGCGCCGCTACCGGCCAGAGTGCCGGAGCGGCCGCATAACCGCACAGGCTTGCCGCGGCCAGCACCATGCACGCGATCGCCCTTCTTTTCAGGCTCCGGCTGTCAACCGCCAGCGTCACCGGCAACTGGCCGATGATCGTTCCCGCGACCGGATCGACGTGCCAGCCGGAATCGATGGATTCAAGTGCGTCTTTCATTGTGCGATCGCTCACCTCGACGGCCGCCGGGTGATCGAAGTTGGACACCCCGTCGATGCGCTGAAACGGTCGGCGTGCCGACGGGAAATGATCGTGATTGAAAAAGGTACGCATCGACGCACGGCAGCACGCACTCGTCCACGCGGAACGGGCAGTACGCGGCCGGCACCAGTCATATTCAGTTGCACACCTTGACGGTGCCGTTGGTCGTGCATTGACCGGTGGCCCAGTGACTCTGCCCTGCCAGATGAGGCGCCAGACCGATGCCACGGATCGGCGCGGCTGGCGACGATGCCGGAACGGCTGCGGCCGCCGACGCGGTGTCGGGCGACGGCAGCGGAGGCGGCTCGGACGCCGTCTGGCAAGCCGACAGCGCCAGACAAAGCGCGGATGCCCACGGAGCGATGAGGGATCTGGACATGATCTCGTACGCGTTTGCGAAGTTCGCTTCCGGTAACGGCTCGCCGAAGATCGCGTGACCCGTCAAACCGTTCGGCACAACCGGCCATGCGGCACGACGATCGTCCAATACTACTCCTCGCGATCGACGTCGTGCGAGCTACCGTTCGGCCAGGTGCCGCCATTCATGCGACGGCGCATGCCGCTTCGGTCAGATTTGCGGCAGATCGCGCAACGTGCGCGATTCGTTCGTTGCATCGATGTCGAGCTCGATGCCTTCCGATGCATCGCGATACAGCACGCGTTTGAGCCGGGGCCCGATCGCGGTGGCGTCCGATGCCGAAAAGATTGCGCGGACATCGTTGCCGGACGCGAGCACGCGCGCCACGTCCGCCACCGGCGCTTCGCTCGGCGTCGCCGCCCACGACCGGTCGGACGGATTCACGGCCGCCCAGCGCACGTGCGTCACGCGCGCGCTGAGCGGATCGATTCGCACACCATTCACCGCAAACATCGACATCGGCATCTCCTTCGAATATTTTTGCGGCCCGCCGTACCGATGCACGGTCACGGACGGCCCCAGATCTCGCAGACGTTTCCCGCCGGGTCCGCCACGGAAATCGCAACCGTGCCGTCGCCGTAGTCCCACTCGTTCAGGATGCCGACGCGGCACGACTCGAGCCGTGCGACGGCTTCCGACACATGCGCGACTTCGACGGCCAGCGCAATGCCGTGGCCGGTCGGTCGAAACTCCGGATACGGAAACCTGCCGCCGCTGCCGGTGTGAACGGTCAGCGTTGCTCCGCCCATCACGAAGCGGTGCCACGGATTCCCCGCGGCCGACACGCCTTCGGAGTGAACCGGCAGCGCAAGCGCCAGACGATAGAAATCCACCACCGCCCGAAAGCGATCGTCTTCGACCGGCACCAGGATGCCCAGACTCGCGATCATGTGCGCCCCTCCGGTCAACGCGATTTTCGATGATACATTGGGACGCTTTACAACCGTCAACAGACAATCGTGCACGGGAGAAACACATGACCGACGCCTGGGGAACCTTCCCTGCCAGAATGGGCGACCGTCAGGCTTTCATCAGCTTCAACCACGACTTTGCGGAAATCGCGGAAGGCGATCCGCGCACGTCGCTGCTCAGCGTGCGCGTCCCCTTTGCGCATCCGACGCCGGAAGGCCTGCCGACCGGCGACGAATTCGCCGATCTCGCGAAGATCGAGGACCTGCTGGACGCCACGATCACGGCGAAAGGTGGTGTGCAGGTCGGCCGCATCACCGTCGACGGCCATCGGGATTTCCTTTTCTACGTATCGCTCGACGAAGAAGCCGCGGCGGAGATCATCGACGCGCTGGCCGATCAGACGACCTACGCGTTGCAGTACGCGCACCAGGACGATCCGGACAAGGAAGCGTACTGGCAGACGCTCTACCCGACCGACGACGACCGGCAGATCATGCGCGACATGCGCGTGCTGGACGAACTGCGGAAGAAAGGCGACGCCGGCGATGTCAGCCGGCGCGTGATGCACTGGGCGTACTTCCCCGACCAGAGCGACGCGCATCAGTTCGCGGACTGGGCCGAAGCGAAAGGCTATCCGGTCGAATCGGTCGCCCCCACCGAGGACGGCAAGTCGGCCGTACGGTTCTCGCACGAGGGCACCATGGCACTGGCCGACATCACACGCCATACGGTCGCGATCAATCGCGAGGTACATTCGTTCGGAGGGGAATACGACGGATGGGAAACCAGCGTCGAACAGGCTGGCCGAGCGGGTTGACCTGCCCGCCGCAAGCGACGTGACGCAACGCATCCGGCGCAAAAAACATCCCGGCGGCATTGATGCGCGCCGCCGGGACCAAGGCATCACCGGCCGAAACCGGCGATGGGCCTGAGGGTTCGCTCAGGCACGAGGAAAGCGATACGTGCGGACCAGGCGATCGGATGCAGGGACACGCAACCGGTGCGATTGCGCTGCCCGCCGAACGCCTGTCCGGTTCCGCCGACGCGGCCTTGCGGCGTCGGACGGGCAAAAAGCCCCCGCTCCTGCGCGAGCGAGCGGGGAAATGGTTGACCGGGCCGGGGAAGAACGGTCAACCGGCCAGATTGTGAGCGCCGGCCGCGCAACGATCTGTGCGGCAACTCACCATTTGGTGACAATGCCGCGGCAACCGGCACGCTCGCGTGCCGCGCGGATCGCGTCACGGCCCGAGCGCGACGCCCGCGACCGGCGCGAGCAACACCACGATGACAGGCGACAGCACCACCGCCCCGATCATCATCACGCCGTCGGCCGCGAGCGTGACCGGGGTCGCGAACACGCGCACGGCCTTGCCCGCCGTGGTGATGCGATCGGTGACGTCGATCTTGTACGAATGCGCAAACGACGACCACGTCTTGCCCTGTGCAAAACCATCGGCCAGATAACGCGAACCGGCCAGTTCCCCCTTCATCTCCAGATCCCTGCTCCCGCACATCGTGAAGCCGTCCTCCAGCGCGCGGTCCCAGCCCTCGTCGGTCATATCGGCGCGACGGAGCCGGAGCCGGAACTTGCCCGAGATCTTGCTGCCCTGCGCGACGAATTCATAGAGCGACGCGTTGATCGACTTGCGGTAGGGCGATGCCAGCACGGCACCGAGATGCTCGGGCATATCGAAGATGTAGTGATATTTCTCGCCGAGCACGACGAATTTCTTGCCGTCCTCGCTGACGAGAAATCGGTCGACCGTCTCTTCATATCGGCCATCTTCGAACAGCATTGCCGTGCAGCCTGTCAGGCCGGCGACGACGACGATCGCGCCCGCCGTCAGCAGCGCTCTTCTTTTCATGTCTGGAATTTGATCTTGTTTTAATGCAAGCGGATATTTTCAGGCCCGGCGCAAGTCTCCGGTAAGTCGCGGCTGCTGTCAAAGCAGGTTTATTCTATTTTTCCGATCGACACGATTCAGGCTTCATTTTTTCTGCATCTTTTTTTGAAACCATGTTTCGCGAACACAAGGGCCCGCGTCATGACAGCCGGGTTTCGTCCTCATACCGGTCAGCTGAAAAGCCATTCGGCAACCATCTCGATCCAATCGAGATCGCTGGCGATGTCGATGACGGTTTCGCCGACGATTTCGGCAGTCGATGTGGTCGATGTGGTCGATGTCGTTGACGCGTTCGATGCAGTCGATGCGCCCGTCACCAACGCGCCGGCAACGACCATATTCGCCTTCGCCATTTCCGCGGAAGCACCCAATCCCGAAGCGGCCAGCCGCTCCAGCCAGTCGACGATATTGGCACGCGCATCCTCTTCATCCGCGAAATCATTCCGCTCGAGATAGCGGTCGAATACGGTCCACGCAAGTGTCTTGCTTCGCGAAGCGGATTCGAGATGCCAATCGACAACGCCCGTCCGACCGGACTCCCTGACTTCGAGCGTCGCGGTGAAACAGTAATCGAGATATTCGATCTCAAGTTTCGACGACATGGTTTTCTCCGGTCAATCCACCCTCTCTGTTCTTGCGATCATCCGGGCTTGCCGGGTTTCGCGAAACAGTGTGAATTCTGCATGAAATTCGCGCGACGGATCATTCCCGCTGGCGGGATCACGATATTCTCATAACCTGTCGATAACGATCGCCGACACATGACTGTACTTGATTTGCCCACCACTCCCCTCGGCGCTTTCCTGTACCGGGTATTGCCCTGCTTCGCCATCGCAATCGCACTGCTAAACTCCGGCCAAGACGGCCGCTTGCAATACCAGAGGAAAAAATGGCACTCGCCCGCGCACAACAAAATGGCGTAGAGGTCTGGATTGTCCAGCTTCCCGGGCACACTCCGTATGCCCATACGCACCTCAAGCGGGTATTCTCGTGCGACGATACGCGACACCGGGTCGTGACGATCGACCTGCCGAAACTGCTGGCATGTGCCAACCGGGACACGACGGACTACGTGTTGCCGCCTGTTCTTTACTGGGCCCCAGGAAAAGCCGCGGGCATTCGCGAATTCCTCGATCCTGAACAGGACAGGATTCCGGACATGCCGTACATCACGTTTCGCGAGACGAGAACGCGAACGCTGCTCGGCATCCCCGGGCTGTCGAAGGTCGGCGTCGCGTCGTTCCGGAACGGCCAGCATCGCGCTCGCTATCTTGCCTATGCAGGTGCAACGACCCTGCCCGTCGAAGTGCACGAGACGGAAGCCGATTTGCTCGTGCGGTACTGCGGCGTGTCACCGTGAAGTACGTTCGGCTTTCGCCCGGCGATGGCCGCGCATCATGCGGCCGTTCGCTCGAATGTGGCCAGGTGGCTAGGCCTGTATCGCATAGATCCGGTCGGTGACTTCCGTCTGGCCGATGCGGCTCGTTTCGATACCCGCCAGTTGCCATCCGTTGTGCTCGTAGAAACCGATCGCGCGCTCGTTGCCCGCCAATACCTTCAGATGGACCTGGTGCACGCCGAGCGTTCGCGCCCATGCACGGACGGCTTCGATCATGTGCTTGCCCGTGCCGCCTCCGTGATGCGAAGGATGGACGTGCAGGCAGTCGAGCAGCACGCCCAGCGCCGGATCGACGGGGCGCTCGGCACTGACGAATCCCACGGGCTCGCCGTCCGCCTCGGCGATCAGCACCAGGCCCCGCTCGTTTTCGTTGCGATCGAAATATTGCCGCCACCGGGTCGCATGTTCCGTCGGCACCTCGTCGGACAGGTAGGTCGCCGGCAAGATATGGCTGTATGCAGTTTGCCAGCTCAGTGTGTGCAGGCGGGCGATGTGCCGTGCGTCTTGCGCTGTCGCGGCACGCAGCGTGGCACGGGTTTCCGGCATCGGTGGTCACTCCTTCCACTTGTTCTCTTGATCGGAACGTCTCGCCGCGAAATATACCGCGTGGAGGCGCGCAAGGCTCGATGTCGCCACGCGCAGGTTATCGTCGCGTACCTTGCAAGCGCCGTCGCCGCACGTTGGCTCGTGATGTTTGCAGGCGTTCGCCTCCGTCACGCCTGACGCGATCGCGTCAGCAGTTGTCTGCCGGACGCCATGCCGGGTTCGTGCACCACTGCAGTTCGTTGCCAAAACAACGAGGCACAGGCAAAAAAAATCCCGACACTGTCATTGGCTGTCGGGATCGAACGGCCCTGCAAAGCATGAGGGCACGAGGAAGTCGATACGTTACACCAATGTAAGACTGTTGCGCGCTGTCGGCTCGCGCCAAGTCCCTGTCTCATTCCGCCATAAACGAAAAAAGCCTGCTCACGCGAAACGCGAGCAGGCAAGAAAACGGATCAGCATTCGAGGCACGAGGGCTGTCCAGGAAAGATAACGGCACCGGGAGCGAGAACCTTAGTCGAAAAAGGAAATTGCGCAACATCACGTCGACTGAATACGGCCATACAATCTCGCATCGACGATGGATTGACGAATACCGGCGGCACTGTGGCGATATCCTGTCCAATCGGCCATGTATGGCAAACTTCGGCTCCGAATCGACGCAGCGCACTCTTTACCGCAAGGGAATCATGTACGTCTTGATCTATATCGCAGCGGTCGCCGTCGCCAACCTGATGGTCGCTCATTTCGGGCCGGCTGCAACACCGATCATCGCGTTCCTGCTGATCGGCCTCGATCTCGCGATTCGAGACCGGCTCCACCTCGATTGGCGAGGCCGCGCGCTTTGGTCGCGAATGTTTGCGTTGATCGCGGCCGCCGGTGTCGTCAGTTATGCACTCAATCCCGCCGCCAAGGAAATCGCCGTCGCGTCCCTGGTGGCGTTCGGTTCGGCAGCCGTGGCGAGCGCAGTCGTGTTTCAACTCGCACGTCGCTTTCCGATACTGGCGCGCGCAAACGGCGCGAACGTCGCGGGTGCGGCTGTCGACTCCATCATCTTTCCGCTTATTGCGTTCGGGGCCGTGTTTCCGACGATCGCCGCGTTGCAGTTCGTCGCCAAGGTGGCTGGCGGCGCCTTGTGGTCGTGGGTGGTATTTCGAAACACTCGATCGGTTCAGGCGGGAATCGCGAGCAATGTGGTCGATCGTTGAGGACGGGTTTGCTTTTCGCGGCATTCGCTACGTTCGAATGCGCGTCTGGCAGGACGCCCAAAAGCAACAATCCCGACCTGTTGCGCCGTACTCCATCGCCATGCGCTTGCCGTCCGAATAGCGGCGACGACGTTTTGATAGATGAAGGCCGAAGCGCATCCAGCATCTTGCGCCAGCTTCAGCGCCTGACTCACCTGCTCAAGAAAGGGAAACAGCGCGATGACGTTGCGAGGATGACGCGGATCGGAACCTATCGGGCGGGAACCCTGGCCAAGCGTCTTACAAGCAGTGCTGCAAGCACCTCCAGCTGATACACGATCGCCACGACGTTGCACGCGATGAGGGCAAAGTCACCAAAATCCACCGGGTGCATGTGATAACCGATTCGGTGGTTATCGATGATTTTTTCGAACGAGGCAATGGCCGACGGCAAGCTGACGACGCTCCCGCAGATCAACAGAACGCTGACTCCCGCAACGTATTTGATTCGCGCCTTTTGCGGCAAAACGCAAGTTGCGAGAAGCAAGCCGATGCCGCCTGCGGTGGAAAAAAGAAAAGACCATGCTATAGGCCAATCCACGGTCCAATCCAGCAAAAAATGGATAAACACAAGCCACGACAAGATCAGCAGGGGCATCGCCGGCGCGACTCCAGCGAGCAGATAAAACGACGCCCTCACCACCCTGAGAGTCGTCATGACCGTAATCTTTGGCCTTGAATCGGTTTGCCGTTCCGTTGCCTGGGCAACGGGTTTACTCTTTGACCGCATGGATTCCCCGAGAAGCCTCGAATTCCAAATCCTGTGGAGCCCATCAATTTACCGTAGAACGCCGCTCCGCCAATAGCGCGCGCAAAACGCAACCGGAAATTTGACCGCCCGCTCCTTTCGGCGCATTGGCGCGGCTGCGTTCATTCACTCGGATTCCCGGCACCGCAATTTTCGACTGCACGAAGTACGACACTCGGCATGTCTACGCGATCGCGATACCGTTGGCCGGAATGACCCGCTCGTGTGAGCGATACAGCTCAAGCACGACACCGAGTTGTTCCCGACTGGATGCGCAAAATGGATGGATGGCGAGCAGAACGCTCTGGAGGGGGACGACGAGGCTCGAATCGACGCTATTGCGCCTGATTGCCTCCCGCAAAGCAAAACAGGCGCCTAAGCGCCTGTTTTGTTAATGCATTCGGTGGGGTGGCTGATGGGACTCGAACCCACGACGACAGGAATCACAATCCTGGACTCTACCAACTGAGCTACAGCCACCACTGTTACTGCTTTTTGTTCTTCGCTGCTTTTGTGTTTCAGCAGCGAAGAACAAGATTATACGAACACTTTTGAATCTTGCAAAGCTTTTTTTTCAAAAACTTCTTCGGCCTCGTTCAGATGCGCGCGCGCCTCGTCGAACACGGCCAGATCGCCGCGTGCGAGCTTCTTGTTGTCCGACAGCACACGACGCCAGCCACGTGCACCGGGCATCCCGCGATACAGTCCGAGCGCATGCCGCACGATCGCGCCGAGGTAGGTGCCGCGCTTCAGTTCGGCCGCGCAGTATTCGATCAGCTTCGCCTCGGCCTCTTCGCGCGTCGGCGTCGCTGCCGTCGATCCATAGAAGCGTGCATCGACCTCCGCGAGCACGTACGGGTTGTGATACGCCTCGCGGCCGAGCATCACGCCGTCGACATGCTCGAGATGCTGCGCAACCTCGTCGAGCGTCGTGATGCCGCCGTTGATGACGATCTCGAGCGAAGGAAAATCGCGCTTCAACCGATACGCATAGTCGTACTTGAGCGGCGGGATCTCGCGGTTCTCTTTCGGCGACAACCCTTTCAGGATCGCATTGCGTGCATGCACGACGAACGTTTCGCAGCCAGCCTCGGCCACCGTGCCGACGAAGTCGCGCACGAATGCGTAGTCCTCGACCGCGTCGACACCGATCCGGTGCTTGACCGTGACCGGCACCGACACCGCATCGCGCATCGCCTTCACGCAGTCCGCGACGAGTTGCGGCTCGTTCATCAGGCACGCGCCGAACGCGCCGCGCTGCACACGCTCGGACGGACATCCGCAATTCAGGTTGATTTCGTCGTAGCCCCACTGCTCGCCGAGCTTCGCCGCGCGCGCCAGATCGTCGCGCTCGCTGCCGCCCAACTGCAGCGCGACCGGCGATTCGTTCGGCGTGAACGCAAGATGCCGCTGGGCATCGCCGAACAACAGCGCGCCCGTCGTGATCATCTCCGTATACAGCCACGTATCGCGCGTCAGCGTCCGGTGGAACGAACGGCAATGACGGTCGGTCCAGTCGAGCATGGGCGCGACGGATACGCGGCGAGGAGGAAGCGAGGACGGTACGGACATGGATTTCGGGCAACAGGCCAGACGGCGCGGAAACAACCCGGCATTTTACCGCAACAGCGGGCAGGCCTGCCCGGCATGCACGCTACCCCTCGCCCAGCTCCGCATCGACCGCCCGCCGCGCCTCGTCCAGCACGCGCTCGATCACGCGTCGTTCGGTCAGCAGGATCCCGTCCACCTTGACGAGCCGCCAGTCGATCCGCACGGCATCGCCCTGCAGCACGCGGTAATGCGCATGCTCGCCGTCCCAGACCTGCTCGGTCTTCACCTCGATCTCGTAGCCGCGGTACGGCTCGCTGAAATCGCCGAGGTCGCTGCCTCTCGGTTCCATCGCACGCTCCCGTGGCGACGCAGCGCCGGCCGCCCGCGCGGCCGGCGCCGTGCGCTCAATCGTATTCGTTGGACAAAAAGGATTTGCCATCGGCCGTCAGGTCGACCCGGTCGGCCGCAGCCTGATAGATCAGCCCCTCGTTCAGCAACGCGTAGACGACGTCGTCGAACGCAGCGGGAACCGGCCGGCTTTCACCGAACTGGTCGATCCACTTCAGCGCCTCGATGGCTTCGGGGGAAAGGATGGGGGTCATGCGTGGCCTCCGGCATCGGTGTCGCTCCATCCTAGCACTTCGTCCGGACGTCGAATACCAAGGCAAACGCGCTGCGCAAATGCCGGGCGGCGCCAACGGGCAGGTTGCCCGCGGCGCCGCACCGGCGCGGGACACGCGCTCAGAGGCGTGCGATCGATACTTCGGTCGATTTCACGAGCGCGACGACTTCCGCGCCGACCTTCAGTTCGAGTTCGTCGACCGACCGGGTCGTGATCACCGACGTGACGATGCCGAACGGCGTCTCGACGTCGACCTCGGAGACCACGGATCCGCGAATGATCTCCTTCACCTTGCCCTTGAACTGGTTACGTACGTTGATTGCAGTGATGCTCATCAGGTTGATCGCTCCGAAGAAAAAGATCTCAGAACGGGCGGCCGCTGCCGCCCGGATTTAAACGGCCCAGCGGATCTGCCCGACCGGTCGAACGTTGTCTGCCTCGTGCACCTCGCCCTGTACGTCCGTACCGGGCCCGCCGGCGAGCACGCGTTTCAGCACGCGGTCCTCCAGCGCCGCAAACGCGGCCGATGCGCGGGCGCGCGGCCGGTCGAGCGGCACCGGCTGATCCAGCGCCACGCGCCCCTGCTCGATGAGCAGGATGCGGTCGCCGAGCGCGACGGCTTCCTGCACGTCATGCGTGACGAGCAGCGCGGTGAACCGATGCTCACGCCACAACCGCTCGATCAGTGCATGCATCTCGATGCGGGTCAGCGCGTCGAGCGCGCCGAGCGGCTCATCGAGCAACAGCAGTTGCGGCCGGTGAACAAGCGCGCGGGCCAGTGCCACACGCTGCCGCTGGCCGCCCGACAGTTGCGCGGGCCAGTCGTTCGCACGCTCCAGCAGGCCGACTTCGTCGAGCACCGCGCGCGCTTTGTCGCGCGCGCCGCGTCCGAGGCCCAGCATCACGTTCTGCAGCACGGTCTTCCATGGCAGCAGGCGCGCATCCTGGTACATGATCCGCGTGTCGAGCACGCCGCCGCCTTCGCCACGCGTCACGAGCGCGCCGCTGCTCGGCTGCTCGAGCCCGGCAACGAGACGCAGCAGGGTCGACTTGCCGCAGCCGCTGCGGCCGACAATCGCGACGAAGCTGCCGCGTGCGATGCCGAGCTCGACGTCGTCGAGCACCGTGCGTGCGCCGAAGCGCTTGCTGACACCCGACAGCGTCACCGCGTCGTCGGGTGCCGGGCTTCCTGCCCGCCGCCGCGCGAGCGGAACGATGGACGCACTGCCGTCACGGTCGAGGATCGCCGCATCCCGCGCGTCGCCGTCCGTGACACGCGCCTGCGCCAGTTCGACCTCGAGGTCTGCGCCGGCAAGCGGGCCGTAGGCGGCCGCCGAAGTCGTCGCATTCATGCCTTTGCTCCTGATTGATAAGCCGGGTGCCAGCGCAGCGTCACGCGCTCGAGCCATTTCGCCAGCACGTCGGCCAGCTTGCCGAGCACCGCGTACAGCAGGATGCCGACCACCACCACGTCGGTTTGCAGGAATTCACGCGCATTCATCGTCATGTAGCCGATGCCCGACTGCGCCGAGATCGTTTCCGCGACGATCAGCATCACCCACATCAGCCCGAGCGCGAAGCGCACGCCGACGAGAATCGACGGCAGCGCACCGGGCAGGATCACGTCGCGGTACAGCGCAAAGCCGCGCACACCATAGCTCTTCGCCATCTCGATCAGGTTGGCGTCGACCGAGCGGATCCCGTGGTACGTGTTGATGTAGACCGGAAAGAACACCCCGAGCGCGACGAGGAACAGCTTCGCCTTCTCGTCGATGCCGAACCACAGGATCACGAGCGGAATCATCGCGAGCGCCGGAATGTTGCGGATCATCTGGATCGTCGAATCGAGCGCGACCTCGGCCGCCTTCGACAAGCCGGTCGCGAGCCCCAGCGCGAGGCCGACACCGCCGCCGATCGCGAAACCGAACAGTGCGCGCCATGTGCTGACTTTCACGTTCGCCCACATTTCCCCCGACGTCACGAGCGACCAGGCCGCTCGCACGACCGCCACGGGTTCGGGCAGCACGCGGGTCGACAGCCAGCCGATGCGGGCGCCGACTTCCCATGCCACCAGCAGCGCGAGCGGCACGAGCCACGGCGCGACGCCGCGCCATGCGCGGGCGGCCAGGGCCGCGCCCGTCGCCGACGTTTTCGTTGTCATCGCAGGCCTCCTGTCACTCAGCTCTGGGCTGCCTTCGGCAGATAGCTGTTGCCGACGATCTCGCCGAACGGGCCGGACAGCGGGCCGGTCGCCTTCGCCGCGCCGTTGCCCTTGATCAGCGGGAACACGAGTTCCGCGAAACGGTACGACTCCTCCAGGTGCGGATAACCGGACAGGATGAAGGTTTCGATGCCGAGATCCGCGTATTCGCGCATGCGCTCCGCGACCTGTTCCGGATTGCCGACGAGCGCGGTACCCGCGCCGCCGCGCACGAGGCCGACGCCGGCCCACAGGTTCGGATACACCTCGAGTGTCTCGCGGCCGCCGCGCTTGCCGCCGTGCAGCGCGGCCATCCGGCGCTGGCCTTCCGAATCCATGTTCGCGAACGCCTTCTGCGCGCGGGCGATGGTTTCGTCGTCGAGGCGGCTGATCAGGCGCTCCGCGTCGCGCCATGCTTCGTCCTCGGTCTCGCGCACGATCACGTGCAGACGAATCCCGAACTTGATCTTGCGGCCGCGGGCTTCCGCGCGGGCCCGAATATCGGCGATCTTCTTCGCGACAGCCTCGGGCGGCTCGCCCCAGGTCAGGTAGGTGTCGATGTGATCGGCCGCGATCTGATGCGCGGCCGGCGACGAACCGCCGAACCACAACGGCGGATGCGGACGCTGCACGGGCGGATACAGCGCCTTGCCGCCCTTCGACTGCAGGTGCTTGCCGATGTAGTCGAACCCGCCGTTGTCGTGCGACGCGGACAGCAGCCCGCGCCAGATGTTCAGGAAGTCGTCGGTGATTTCGTAGCGCGTGTCGTGATCGGCGAACAGGCCGTCACCCTCGAGTTCGGCGGCATCGCCGCCCGTCACGACGTTGATCAGCAGGCGGCCGCCCGACAGACGGTCGAACGTCGCGGCCATCCGTGCCGACAGCCCGGGCGACGCGATACCGGGACGGATCGCGACCAGGAACTTCAGGCGCTGCGTCGCCGGGATCAGGCTCGACGCAACGACCCACGCATCCTCGCAGGAACGGCCGGTCGGCAGCAGCACGCCCTCGTAGCCGAGCGTGTCGGCCGCAACCGCCACCTGCTTGAAGTAATCGTAATCCGCGGCGCGTGCACCTTCGGCCGTACCGAGATAGCGGCTGTCGCCGTGCGTGGGGATAAACCAGAACACATTCATCTGCTGCTCCTGCTTGACTGTCCTTGCCGGAATTTGAAAAAACACCGCCCTGCTCGCGTCGCGGATCAGCGGCGCATGCATGGTGTGCGTTCGAATCGGGATGGTTCGCCGGTCAGGCCGTGCAGCGGGCGAGGACGCGATTGCACGGCTGTTTCTGGGAAATCAGTCTAGGGATCGGTACAGGGCTTTGGAACGATTTTTTTGAGCTTAGGTTTTCCGCTTTCGTGATTAGCACGACGCTGGAGCGAATATCACCGCGGGCGGGCCCTATAATGGCGCACCTATCCGAATAACTCCGCGCGTACAGCCCCGGCCGTGCGCGCCCGCGGTGCACTCATCGATGCAGAAAGTCATCCTGCCATTCCTGTCCGGCTTCCTGGCCGCCCTGTTCTTCCGCGAAGCCACGCTCGCACTCCTTCATACGGCTGACCTGATCGCCGCAACCGGCTTCTCCACGCAGCCGTTCGCGCCGCTCGGCATTCCTGAATTTGTCGCGAATGCGCTGATCAGCGCGTGCTGTGCGATCCCGATGGCGTGGCTGCTGCGCGTCTCGCCGGAACGCGAGGCATCGTGGATCGGCGCGCTGGTGTTCGGCGGCATCGTGCTGACGGCCGCCCGCGTGTTCGCGATCGATCCGCTGCGCGGGATCTGGCCGTCGGGCAACATGATGCCCGTGCTCGCCGCCGGCTTCGCGGCAAACGCGGTATGGGGCTTCGGCGCGCTCGTGTTCATGCGTGCGTTCATGTCGGACGACGCCGGCGACGAGTAACGCGGGCGCAAGCGCCACGCCCTTCGGCCGCCGGGCGGTCGACATCCATGCAAAAGGCCGCCTGCACCTGCAGGCGGCCTTTTCGTTTCCGGCTCGCGCGTCGGTCGGCCCGACGTCAGTCCTGCAGATTCCGCAGCGGATGCGTGTCAGGTGTCCACGGGCTGTCGAACATCGCGAGCACGTCTGCACGATCGATATCGGCGGACGACTTGAAGCGCCAGACCGGCTGGTGGTCCTTGTCGACGATCAGCGCGCGCACGCCTTCGATCACGTCGCCGCGCGCGAACGTCGAGCGTGTGAGGTCGAGATCGCGCCGCAGGCAATCGGCCATCGTCGCGCCGCGTGCACGTCCGACGACTTCCAGCGACACGGCCATCGACAGCGGCGACAACTGTTCGCGCATCGCATGGGTCGCCTTCTGGACCCATCCGTCGACGGCCGCGCAATCCTGCTCGGCGTCGAGCGACGCGAGAATCGCGCCGATGTCCGGCTGCGCGAAATGCCGGTCGATCCCCGCGCGCGCGTCGGCGAGCGCCGACGTGTCGGGCGTCGGCACGACCTTGTGTGCGGCGGCCGCCTCGGCTACGCACGCGACGGCCTGCTCGCCGCTGTCGATGCGCGCGTGGCGCAGCGTGTCGAGCAGCGCCGGCAGCGCGGCATCGGGCAGATAGACGTCGGCGAGCTGCGCGTACAGCGCGCCGGCCGCGTCGAGCGTCGCGCCGGTCACGGCGAGATAGCGGCCGATCGCGCCGGGTGTGCGCGCGAGGAACCAGCTCATCCCGACGTCCGGGAACAGGCCGATACGCGTTTCCGGCATCGCCATCTTCGTCGAGTCGGTCACGACACGCAGGCCGCCCGTGTGGCGCGCCGCCTGCGAAATGCCCATGCCGCCGCCCATCACGACGCCGTGCATCAGCGCGATGTAAGGCTTCGGATAGGTGAAGATCGCGTGGTTCAGCGTGTATTCGTCGATGAAGAACGTATCGACCGCATCGCGGTCCCCGCGCTGCCATGCGTCATGGAAGAAGCGCACGTCGCCGCCCGCGCAGAACGCGCGCGGATGCGGGCTGTGCACGACGATCGCGACGACCTCGGGATCGTCGCGCCACGCGTCGAGCGCCTGCTGCATCAGTCGGATCATGCCGACCGACAGCGCGTTCAGCGCCTTCGGGCGGTTCAGTTCGAGAAAGCCGATGCGGTTCGCGACATACGCGCGTACGTCGGGCTGGGCGGATTCGGCGGAAACGGCAGCGGAAGTGGGAGTGGAATCGGTCATGAGGGCCATCCGGCAAATGGCAGTCGCACGCTCAGTGCGCCTGCATCTTCGAAAACAGGTTCAGCACCACGACGCCCGCGATGATCAGGCCGAGGCCGATCACGGCCGGCAGGTCCGGCACCTGGCGATAGAGCAGCATCGCGACGAGCGTGATCAGCACGATGCCGGCACCCGACCAGACGGCATAGATGATGCCGACGGGCATCGTGCGCAACGTGAGCGACAGGCAGTAGAACGCGATGCCGTAGCCGGCGACGACGAGCGCCGACGGCCAGAAGCGCGTGAAGCCGTCCGCCGCGCGCAGCGCGGACGTGCCGACCACTTCCGCGACGATCGCGATCGCGAGCCATGCGTAACCGGGAAGCTGCATCGCTCAGTTCCTTGCGAGGGCCAGCACGGCGTAGTCGTGGCCGAGCTCGGCACACAGCACCTCGACGACGAATTCGTGATCCGCGCGCTGCGGCAGCCCGGACGCGGTGATCGAGCCGATCACGCCGGCGCCGGCGACGGTCAGCGGAAACGATCCACCGTGCGCCGAATATTCGGCGATCGGCAGCCCGTGCTTGTCCGCCAGCGTCGCGCCCGCCTGCTGCATGCGCAGGCCGATGGCGTACGAACTGCGGCGGAAATGGGCGACGACGTTGCGCTTGCGGCGCACCCAGTCGGCGTTGTCGGGCGTGGCTCCGGCGAGCGCCGCGTAGAACAGCGGCTGGCCGAACGTGACGATGTCGAGCGCGACCGCATGGCCGCGAGACGCCGCGAGCGCATGCATCCGGTTGCCGAGCGCCCACGCGCGGGCCGGGTCGAAATGGGGAAACACGAGCGCCTGTTCCTGCGCGCCGATCGATTGCAGATCGTGAGCGATGTCCATGAATCCGTCGATGCAGTAATGAGAGTTGCAACGGCGCCGATGCGATCGCGCATGGCGTCGCTGGCGAAGAGGCGAAACAAACCGTTCGATTCTAGCGCACGCGCCCAACGTACCGTCCCTACAAGACACGACACGCGATTGTCAGAAAGTGCTTGCACACGTTCGGGTTACTCCTTATAATTCATTTCTTCGACGGACGCGGGGTGGAGCAGTCTGGCAGCTCGTCGGGCTCATAACCCGAAGGTCGTAGGTTCAAATCCTACCCCCGCAACCAACGTCCCGATTCATGCAAAAAGCCCGGCTCAGTGCCGGGCTTTTTGTTTTTCCGTCGCATTTCCCTCCCCTCTTCGCGCATCGGCACCTTCCGCTTCGCGCGACACGCGGCCGGCATGCGCAGGCGTTCAAGAATGCCGCGACCCGGTGATACACTCGCATCACCTCGTCCCTTCCACTCGACATGAAATTCTGCTCCGTCTGCGGTCACGAAGTCATCGCGCGCATTCCTCCGGGCGACAACCGCGAGCGCTTCGTCTGCGATCACTGCGGCACGATCCACTACCAGAATCCGCGCAACGTCGTCGGAACGGTCCCGGTCTGGGGCGATCAGATCCTGCTGTGCCGCCGCGCGATCGAACCGCGCTACGGGTTCTGGACGCTGCCCGCGGGCTTCATGGAAATGGGCGAGACAACGGCCGAAGCCGCCGCGCGCGAAACGCTCGAGGAAGCCGGTGCGCGCGTCGAGGTGCAGAACCTGTTCACGCTGCTCAACGTGCCGCACGTGCACCAGGTCCACCTGTTCTACCTCGCGCGGCTCACCGATCCGGGATTCGAAGCCGGCGAGGAAAGCCTCGAAGTGAAGCTGTTCGACGAAGCCGACATCCCGTGGGACGAAATCGCGTTCCCGACCGTCAGCCAGACCCTGCGATTCTTCTTCGCCGATCGCGCCGCCGGCGACTACGGGGTGCACACCGGCGATATCTTCCGCTCGCTGCGCAACGGCTGAGCCCTCGCCCCATGGTCCCCTGGCTCGGCCCGGACGATCCGTTTCCGTCCATCGAACGCGCGCTCGGCCCCGCGACCGGCGCGCCGGGGCTGCTCGCCGCGAGCGCCGACCTGCTGCCGTCGCGCCTCATCGACGCATACCTGCGCGGCATCTTCCCGTGGTATTCGGACGGCCAGCCCGTGCTGTGGTGGAGCCCCGACCCGCGCATGATCCTCGTGCCGGCCGAGTTCAAGGTGTCGCCTTCGCTGCGCAAGACGCTGAAGCGCGTGCTGCGCGAGCCCGAATGGGAAGTGCGCGTCGACCACGACTTTCCGGGCGTGATGCGCGCCTGCGCGCAGGCGCCGCGCCGCGGCCAGCGCGGCACATGGATCACGGCCGAGATCATTGATGCATACACGTCGCTCTACCGGTCCGGCAACGCGCACAGCATCGAGACCTGGCACGACGGGCGACGCGTCGGCGGCCTGTACGGCGTGTCGTTCGGGCGGATGTTTTTCGGCGAGTCGATGTATGCGGACGCGACCGACGCATCGAAAATCGCGCTGGCCACGCTCGTCGCGCACCTTCGCGAGCAGGGGCTGGAAATGATAGACTGCCAGCAGAATACGTCGCATCTAGCGTCGCTCGGCGGCCGCGAGATCGCACGCAAGGCCTTTGTCGCTCACGTGCGCAGCGCGGTAGCCGAACCGCCGATTCCGTGGCAGTTCGACAAGCGCGTGCTCGCCACGCTGACGGGCCGCGCCGAAACGGTGCCCCCCTCCGGGATCGAGCGCTAGCGCGGCACTCCCTCCCTGCAACGAGAGCTGCCCATGACTCATCCGACTGAGCTGCCGCTTTCACCGCTTTCGGCGCTGCAATTCTATGCAACGGCGCCCTATCCGTGCAGCTATCTGGACGGCCGCGTCGCGCGCTCGCAAGTCGCGACGCCGAGCCACCTGATCAATTCCGACATCTATACCGAGCTCGTGAAGGCCGGCTTCCGGCGTTCGGGCGTCTTCACATACCGCCCGTACTGCGACGGCTGCCGTGCCTGCGTGCCGGTGCGCGTGCCCGTCGACGCGTTCGCGCCGTCGCGTACGCAGCGCCGGATGTGGAAGCGGCACCGCACGCTCGTCGCGACAGTTTCGCCGCTGCACTACGACGAAGAGCACTACGCGCTCTACATGCGCTACCAGTCCGCGCGCCACGCGGGCGGCGGCATGGATCGCGACAGCCGCGACCAGTACGAGCAATTCCTGCTGCAGAGCCGGATCAATTCGCGCCTCGTCGAATTCCGCGACCTCGACACACCGGGCGGCGAGCCCGGCAGGCTGCGCATGGTCAGCATGATCGACATCCTCGGCGACGGGCTGTCGTCCGTTTACACGTTCTTCGAGCCCGACGACCAGCACACGAGTTACGGCACCTACAACATCCTGTGGCAGATCGAACAAGCCAAGAGCCTCGGCCTCCCCTACGTGTATCTCGGATACTGGATCCGCGAGAGCCCGAAGATGGCCTACAAGGCGAACTTCCACCCGCTCGAAGGGCTGATCGACGGCCGCTGGAAGATACTCGATCCGGATCGGATCGACCTGCCGCCCGTCGACGCGGCACTGGCCCGCGCGCCATTGCCGGGCGGACATTCCGGCTCGGGCTGACGCGCGCTGCGGGGGCGAGGTCGCGAAGCGCGCCCCTGCCGCTCAACTCCCGGTAAAATAGCGGGTTGTCATCCATTCCGGCTGTCCGCCCTATTCCCGTGTTCAGTTCCCTTTATCCGCTGGCCCGCGCATCCCTGTTCAAGATGGATGCGGAAGACGCTCACCACCTCACGCTGCGCGCGCTCGGCGCGGCCGGCCGCACGGGCCTTGCCTGCGCGCTGTCGGCCCGCGTGCCCGACGCGCCGCGCACCGTGATGGGGCTCACGTTCCGCAACCCGGTCGGCCTCGCGGCAGGCCTCGACAAGGACGGCGCGGCCATCGACGGCCTTGCGGCACTCGGCTTCGGCTTCATCGAGGTCGGTACGGTCACGCCGCGCCCGCAGCCCGGCAACCCGCGCCCGCGGATGTTCCGCCTGCCGCAGGCCGAGGCGCTGATCAACCGGATGGGCTTCAACAATCACGGTGTCGACCAGTTCGTGAAGAACGTCCAGGCCGCCCGCTATCGGGGCATCCTCGGCCTGAACATCGGCAAGAACGCCGATACGCCGATCGAGCGTGCCGCAGAGGATTACCTGTACTGCCTCGAGCGCGTGTACCCGTTCGCGAGCTACGTAACGATCAACATCTCGTCGCCGAACACGAAGAACCTGCGCCAGCTGCAGGGCGCGGGCGAGCTCGACGCGCTGCTCGCGGCGCTGAAGGACAAGCAGCAGCGCCTCGCCGACCTGCACGGCAAGCTCGTGCCGCTCGCGCTGAAGATCGCCCCCGATCTCGACGACGAACAGGTCAAGGAAATCGGCGACACGTTGCTGCGCCACAAGATCGAGGCGGTCATCGCCACCAACACGACGCTGTCGCGCGCGGCCGTCCAGGGCCTGCCGCATGCGGACGAAGCCGGCGGCCTGTCGGGCCGCCCCGTGTTCGACGCGTCGAACGAAGTGATCCGCAAGCTGCACGCCGAAGTCGGCAGCGAAGTGCCCATCATCGGCGTCGGCGGCATCTTCTCGGGCGAGGACGCCCGTGCGAAGCTCGCGGCCGGCGCAGCGCTCGTGCAGCTCTATACGGGCTTCATCTACCGCGGCCCCGCGCTCGTCGCGGAGTGCGTGAAGGCCGTCGCCAGCGAACGCGCCGCGTAATATAGGCATAAACAAACGGTATTTAGAGGTCGATTGCATTTTTGCTATCATCGGCCCTCATTACCAGAATCAATGACCCGGACAGGGCAAGGAAACACACGATGAAGATTGCGCTGCTGAAGAAGCTGCTGGTTGCCGGCCTGATCGGCACGTCGCTCGCTGCCGCCACCGCGCATGCGGCCGACCTCCTCGACCAGGTGAAACAACGCGGCACGCTGCGGGTCGGCCTCGAAGGCACGTTCCCGCCGTTCAACTCGAAAAACCCGCAAGGCGAGCTCGTCGGCTTCGACGTCGACATCGCGAAAGCCGTGGCCGCGAAGCTCGGCGTGAAGGCGGAATTCGTGACGACCGAATGGAGCGGCATCATCGCGGGCCTGCAAGCCGGCAAGTTCGACGTGATCTCCAACCAGGTCGGCATCACCGACAAGCGCAAGGAAACGCTCGACTTCTCGCCGCCTTACACGTTTTCGTCCGCGCAGCTGATCCAGCGCAAGGACGACACGCGCGAGTTCAAGTCGCTGGATGACCTGAAGGGCAAGAAGCTCGGCGTCGCGCTCGGCACGAACTACATGGACATGGCGAAGTCGGTGCCCGGCATCGACGTGAAGACGTACCCGGGTGCGCCCGAGTACCTGCGCGATCTCGCGGCAGGCCGCCTCGACGCCGCGCTCAACGACCGCCTGATGCTCGCGTACCTGACGAAGAATTCGCAACTGCCGCTGCGCCCGGGCGCGAACGTCGGCTCGGCGAACCCGTCGGGCATCCCGTTCAAGAAGGGCAACCCGAAGTTCCAGAAGGCGATCGACGACGCGATGGCGCAACTTCAGGCCGACGGCACGTTCACGAAGATCTCGGACAAATGGTTCGGCATCGACGTGACGAAACCGATCAAGTAAGTACGCCTGCATTTCCCGCCTGACAGCGGGCCGGAAAGGGCGGCATCCGTGACGATGCCGCCCTTTGTTTTATTCGTCCGGTTTATGATTGCGCTTTCGCGCACGCATTCGATTCGTATTCCATGTCGACAACGTCCCTGCTCGTCCAATCGCTGCCGGTGCTCGCCCAGGGTGCCGTGCTGACCGTCAAGTTCGCCGTGCTGTCGATGGTGTTCGGCCTGCTTGGCGCCGTCGTGCTCGCGATGATGAGCATCCGGCAAAGCGAAGCGCTCGACGGCTTCGAACGCATCTGGGTCAACGCGCTTGCGTGGCTGGCACGCGCGTACGTGAGCCTGATGCGCGGCACGCCGCTGCTCGTGCAGATCTTCGTCATCTATTACGGGCTGCCGAGCCTCGGTATCTCGCTCGACCCGACGCCCGCCGGCGTCATCGCGCTGTCCGCGAACGTCGCGGCTTACATGTCGGAAAGCATGCGCGGCGCGATCAACGGGATCGCGCGCGGTCAATGGCTGGCTGCGTACAGCCTCGGGCTGTCGTGGGGGCAAACGCTGCGCTACGTGATCGGTCCGCAGGCGCTGCGCATCGCGGTGCCGAGCCTGTCGAACAGCCTGATCAGCCTGATCAAGGACACGTCGCTCGTGTCCGTGATCACCGTGACCGAACTGCTGCGCAGCGCGCAGGAAGTGATCGCGGCGACCTATCAGCCGCTGCCGCTTTATCTCGCCGCCGCAGCCGTGTACTGGATCCTGTGCCAGATCCTCGAATGGGTGCAGCGCTGGTACGAAAAACGCCTGTCGCTGCCGTCGCGGCACTGAGCACCGGCCGTTCGCCGGGCCGCCCGCGTGCGCCCGGCGCCTTCCTTCCCGCTTACTCGCCCGAATAGCGCACGCCGAGCGCCGCTCGCGCGGCGTCGGTCATCGCGATCATCTGCCGCGAATGATCGTGCGTCATGATCGGGCTTTCGGTCTTGCCCGCGCGCAGCAGGTCGCAGAAGTGTGCGGTCTCGTAGTTCAATCCGCCGCCTTCAGCCGGCGCGTCGAGTTCGACGGTGCGCCCGTCCGCATAGCTGATCGTCGCGCGCACCGGGTTCCACCACTTCTCGTGAATCGTCACGTGGCCGCCGGCTGCGGCGATCAGGGCATCTCCACGTCCCATCACGTCGAGCCCGCAAAAAAGCTGTGCGATCCCGCCGTGCGCATGCACGCTGTTCAGGCTCGCGAACAGGTCGACACCCGTCGCGCCGACGCGGCCGAGCGTCTGTACGTCGAGCGCCGCACCGAGCCAGTCGACCGCGAGAAAGGCCTCGTAGATCCCGATATCGAGCAGCGCACCGCCCGCGCGATCGAGGCGATAGACGGAATGATCGCCGGGTACCGACGACGACGCGCACCCTGCCCGCACGAGCCGGATCTCGCCGATCGGATCGTCCTGCAGGTGCGCGCGCAACTGACGGTACAGCGGGAAGAACGGCGGCTTCATCGCCTCCATGAAAAGCTGCCCGGCGTCGCGTGCCGCCTGCAGCACGGTGTCGAGCTGCGCCGCGTTCAGCGTCGCGGGTTTTTCACACAGCACGGCCTTGCCGGCGGCAAGCGCGGCCAGCGTGTACTGCGCGTGACTGTCATGGAGCGTCGCGATGTAGACCGCGTCGATATCGCTCGCGAGGAGTGCTTCGAGGCTTGCGGCAGGAGAACCGCCGTGCGCGCCGCAAAAGGCTGCCGCGGCGTCTGCGCGGCGGGCCCAGGCACCGGCGAGCGTGGCGCCCGGCACATGTGCGAGGCTTTGCGCGAAGCGGCGCGCGATGCTGCCTGCGCCGATGATGCCGAAGCGCACCGGGCGATGGTCGTTGTCGTTCATCCTGATCTTCCGTGTCGGTCGTATGACGGTGGCCGGCACGCTGCCGGCCGGACGTCATGATAAACGGCCCGGCGGCACACGGATGAGCGAAACGCGCCGCGTCAGGCGCGCATGGGCACGTCGACGGAGAAGTCGCGCGAGATCTCGTCGGCGCTGAAATCGATCAGCGCGAGCGAAGCGGCTTCGGCTTCGCGCGGATCGCGCCGCTCGATTGCGTCGACCACACGCGCGTGCGCCTTCACCACGACATCGTGCGCGCCCTCCTTCTGCACGACACGCGGATTCACGAGGCGCACCGCGCCGCGTACGATCGCCGCCATCTGCTGGAAGAACTGGTTGCCGCTCGCCTGGACGATCCGCGTGTGCAGCAACTCGTCCGCCGTGTCGTAGCCGGAATCGCCCGGTTGCAGCACCTTGAATGCATCGAACGCTTCACGGATGCCGGCGATGTCCGCCGCCGTTGCGCGCACCGCCGCCTGCGCGGTCGCGCGCGGTTCGATCAGCATCCGGAATTCGATGACGTCGCGCATGAACTGCGGATCGGGTTTCGCCCGGAAGCGCCAGCTCACCACGTCTTCATCGATCATGCGCCAGTCGCGCATCGGCCGCACGCGCGTGCCGACTTTCGGACGCACGTCGAGCATGTCGCGCGCAAGCAACATCGACAACGCTTCCCGCATCACGGTGCGACTCACATCGAACTCTTTCGACAGCACGTCCTGCGGCGGCAAGATGCCGCCGTACTTGTCTTCGACGATACCCGAGACAAGCCCATCCATCACTTTGGCGACCAGTGACCGGTCTTTGCCCTGCTCCATGACACCTCCCCGTGCGTCGATTTGCGAACACCTGCTCCGCAGTTCCGCCGGCCCTGGTTACGACTGTTCTTATGATCTATAAGTTGATGAGTTCGAGGACATTTCGCTATCTGGTAAACACCTGACAGGGTTATCCCTCTTTTTGACGGGGTGATTTATACGGCTAAAAATAAGGCCCGGGAAGCGCATTGCGCCTACCGGGCCCCGAATTCCACAAGATTTAAACATTCAGTTCATTACGGTACATGGCGCACCGTTACGGACTGCTTTCTATATCTTTCAATTAGCCGAATAAACGATCGTTTCAACGCCGTTTTCCGTGCCGAGCAAGCACAGATTCGCGCCGCGCTCGGCGAACAGGCCAACCGTCACGACGCCCGGCCATGCGTTCACCTGCGCTTCGAAGCCGCGCGGGTCGGCGATCTGCAGCCCCTTCACGTCGATGATCTCGTTACCGTTGTCGGTGATGTACGGCGCACCGTCCTTCGTCACGCGCAGCACGGGCACGCCGCCGAGTGCGGTCACGCGCCGGCCGATCGCCGTGCGCGCCATCGGCACGACTTCGATCGGCAGCGGGAACGCGCCGAGCACCGGCACGCGCTTGCTGGCGTCAGCGATGCAGACGAACGTGTCGGCCACCGATGCGACGATCTTCTCGCGCGTGAGCGCGCCGCCGCCGCCCTTGATCATCGCGCCGCCGGCGTCGATCTCGTCGGCGCCATCGACGTACACCTGCAGCGAGTCGACCTCGTTCAGGTCGAACACCTTGATGCCGTGCGATTTCAGGCGTTCGGTCGTGGCGACCGAGCTCGACACGGCGCCGCGATAGCGTGCCTTGACGACGGCGAGCGCGTCGATGAAGCAGTTGGCGGTCGAGCCGGTGCCGACGCCGATCACGGCGCCTTCCGGCACGTTCTGGATCACGTAATCGGCGGCGGCCTGGCCGACGAGGCGTTTGAGTTCGTCTTGAGTCATGGAGTGGTAAAGCTGCGGGATTGCGGAAAACCGCCAGTTTACCGGAGTCGGATGGCGGCCCGCGTTTTTCGGCGTGCGGTGCGGGTTCAGGGCTCCCCTGCCGCGGGCGCATAGTCCGCGGGTTGCGTGCCGGCGAAGTACTTGTCGAGCAACGCCTGCGCGATCGCATCGGTTTCGGCGTCCGGATCACCTGCGTAGTCGGCCGGCCTGAAATGCATCTGAAACGCCGCGAACACGCGTCGCGTACGTGCATCGAGCACGCCGTCGGTGGCCACGTCGTAGCCGTAGCGCGCGAGCTTGAGCTGCAGTTCGCGCACGTCGACCGGCGCATGCAGATCACGACCGGCGAGCCGCGCCGCCACGGTCGGGGCGTCCGGCCACGCACCGACGCCGGCCTGCGCCAACGCGTGCCACGGGAACAGCGGCCCCGGATCGATCTTGCGTTGTGGCGCGATGTCGCTGTGCCCGACCACACGCGTCGGCGGAATCGCGTAGCGCGTGACGATGTCCTTCGACAGCCGGGTCAGTGCGGCGACCTGCTCGGGCGGATACGGCTGCCAGGTGCGGTTCTGCGGATCGAGCGGGCCGCGGTTCACGTTCTCGATGCCGATCGACACCGCGTTCAGCTCGGTCGTGCCCTGCCACTCGCTGACGCCCGCGTGCCACGCGCGCTCCGATTCCGGAACGAGCTGGTAGACGACGGGCAGCCCGCGCTCGATGCGCGGCTGCGGCGGGATCACGTAATGCACGCTGACCGAATCGCCCGTCAGCGTGCGCAGCGATTTCGCCTCGTCGCTTTCGGTGTAATGCATCACGAGAAAGCGGATCCGCGAATCGGCACCACGCGCGTGCAGGCTCGTGTCGGCATAGTAGGTGCCGCGTTCGACGAGCGTCGGCGACGTGCAGGCAGCCAGCAGGCACAGCACGGCGCAGGACGCGCCTATGCGGAACAGGGTCATCGGTCGCGTGCTCCGGAGGGCCGCGTGCCGCACCGGATCGCGGCACGCGTCGTTCGGGTCATTCGAGGCCCGCGCAAGCCGCGCGGGACGGGCTGCGTCAGCCCTTCACGCGCCGCTGGCGCACGGCTTCGTACAGGCACACGCCGCTTGCGACCGACACGTTCAGGCTTTCGACGCTGCCGGCCATCGGAATGCTCATCACTTCGTCGCAGGTGTCGCGCGTGAGCCGGCGCATGCCTTCGCCTTCCGCGCCCATCACGAGCGCGACGGGGCCGTCGAGCTTCGTTTCGTAGAGCGTTGCCGAGGCTTCGTCCGACGTGCCGATGACCCACACGCCGGCGTCCTTCAGCTCGCGCAGCGCACGGGCGAGGTTCGTCACCGTGATGTACGGCACAGTATCGGCCGCGCCGCTCGCCACCTTGGCGGCGGTCGCGTTCAGGCCGACCGCACGGTCGCGCGGCGCGATCACCGCGTGCGCACCGGCCGAATCGGCAACACGCAGGCATGCGCCGAGGTTGTGCGGATCGGTGACGCCGTCGAGCACCAGCAGCAGCGCGGGGCCCTGAATCCCGTCGAGCAGCTCGGACAGGTTCTGCGCGAGCGGGATGTCCTCGACACGCGCGACGACGCCCTGGTGGCGCTCGGTATGCGCGAGGCCCCACAGGCGCGTTTCGTCGGCCGCGATCAGCCGCACGCCCGCTTCCTTCGCGGCGTGCAGGAAGTCCTGCATGCGGCGGTCGCGGCGCGTCTGGTCGTACAGCACCTCCGCAACCGTCGATGCATCGTGCCGCAAACGTGCGGTCACCGCATGAAAACCGTAAAGAACCTTCAGACGTGACATGACTGGAACAACCTTCGATCAAACGTGCGGCCGCGCGACGCGCGCAGCCGCGATCCATGGAAAAGGAAAGCGCCGCGTTGCCGGCCGATGACCGGTGACGCGGCGTCTCTCGATACTGCAGGGCGTGCACATGGCGCCGCCCCGAACGCTCAATACTTCTTGCGGGCGCGGGTCTTCTTCGCGGTCGGCTTCGCCGCCGCACCGCCGCCGCCGTTGCCGGCACTACCGCCCTTCTTCTTCGCGGCGGCACGCGCGGCGCGCGCGTCGTTCACCGCGACGCTCGACGCGCTCGCGGCCTTCTTGCGGCGCGGCGCGGGTTCTTCCGCCTGCGGCAGAGCACGGACACGCGGGCCGTTACGGTCGATACCGCCGCCAGCCGAAGCCGGCGCGGGCAACGGGCGCGGCGCCTTCACCGGCGTATCGCGCACGAGGCGGAAGTCGATCTTGCGCGCGTCGAGATCGACACGGCTCACCTGTACGCGCACGCGATCCGACAGACGGTAGCGGATGCCCGTCCGTTCGCCGCGCAGCTCGTTCTTGATTTCGTCGTACTGGAAGTAGTCCGAGCCGAGTTCGGTGACGTGCACAAGCCCTTCGATGAAAAGCGTGTCGAGCTGTACGAAGATACCGAACGACGTGACGCCGTTCACCATCCCGCCGTACTCCTCGCCGAGCTTGTCGCGCATGAAGTAGCACTTGAGCCAGGCCTCGACGTCGCGCGATGCTTCGTCCGCGCGGCGCTCGTTCGCCGAGCAGTGCAGGCCGAGTTCTTCCCAGATCGCCGTATTCGGGCGCGAGCGGCCGCGCGTTTCGTCGTCGGCCTGCTGCATCGCACGGGCGCGCGGCGACAGCGCGGTGTTCAGCTCGAAGCCGTCCGGCGCCTTCGGCACGTATTTCCTGCCGGACAGGATCGCGTAGATCGCGCGGTGCGTGAGCAGGTCCGGATAACGGCGGATCGGGCTCGTGAAGTGCGCGTACGCCTCATAGGCCAGGCCGAAGTGACCGATGTTGTCCGGGCTGTAGACGGCCTGCTGCATCGAGCGCAGCAGCATCGGCTGCAGCATCTGCGCATCGGGCCGGTCGCGGATCTGCGCCATCAGCGCCGCGTAGTCGCTCGCATGCGGCTTGTCGCCGCCGCCGAGCGACAGGCCCATGCCGCGCAGGAACGCACGCAGGTTCTCGAGCTTCTCCGGCGTCGGCCCCGCGTGCACGCGGTACAGGCCCGGATGCTTGTTGCGCTTCAGGAAATCGGCCGCGCAGACGTTTGCGGCCAGCATGCATTCCTCGATCAGCTTGTGCGCGTCGTTACGCTGGCGCGGCACGATCTGCTCGATCTTGCCCTGCGAGTTGCAGACGATGTAGGTCTCGGTCGTGTCGAAGTCGATCGCGCCGCGCTTCTGCCGTGCGGCGAACAGCGACTTGTAGACGCCGTACAGATCCTGCAGGTGCGGCAGCAGGTCCGCGCGGCGCGCGGCCTCCGGCCCCTTTGTGTTCGACAGCACGGCCGCGACTTCGGTGTACGTGAGGCGCGCAGCCGAATGGATGACGGCCGGGTAGAACTGGTACGCCTTGATCTCGCCGCGCCCGGTGATCACCATGTCGCACGCGAGCACGCAACGGTCGACCTGCGGATTCAACGAGCACAGGCCGTTCGACAGCTTCTCCGGCAGCATCGGAATCACGCGGCGCGGAAAGTAGACCGACGTGCTGCGCTCGAGCGCGTCGGCATCGAGCGCGCTTCCAGGCTGAACGTAATGCGACACGTCGGCGATCGCGACGATCAGCCGGTAGCCGTCGCCGCGGCCGACCTTCACCGGCTCGCAGTAGACGGCATCGTCGAAGTCGCGTGCGTCCTCGCCGTCGATCGTCACGAGCGGCACGTCGCGCAGGTCGACGCGGAAACGCAGGTCGGTCGGCCGCACCTTGTCGGGCAGCGCGGCGGCTTCGTCGAGCGCCGGCTGGCTGAATTCGTGCGGGACGCCGTACTTGCGCACCGCGATTTCGATTTCCATGCCCGGATCGTCGATGTCGCCGAGCACCTCGACGACACGGCCGAGCGGCTGCGAATGGCGACTCGGGAAATCGGTCAGCTCGACGACGACGACCTGCCCGACCTTCGCCTTCTTCACGTTCTGCGTGATCAGGATGTCGTGGCCGATGCGCTTGTCTTCCGGTGCGACGATCAGCGCGCCGTTCTCGTTGAGCAGGCGGCCGATCACGCGCTTGTTCGCGCGCTCGGTGACTTCGACGACGTGCCCTTCCGGGCGGCCGCGGCGATCGTAGCCGACGATCCGCGCGAGCACGCGATCGTTGTGCATCACCTTCTGCATTTCGCCGTTCGGCAGGAACAGGTCGTCCTGGCCGTCGTCGCGGATCACGAACCCGTAGCCGTCGCGATGCCCTTGCACGCGCCCGGCGACGAAGTTCGACGGATGGGTCAACTGGTAGTGGCCGCGCTTGTCGAGGCGGATCTGGCCGTCGCGCTCCATCGCGGCGACACGCCGGAAGAACCCCTCGCGCTCCTGACGCTTGATCGACAGTGCTTCGGCGATGTCGTTGGCGGCCAGCGGCGCGTCGCTCGTACGCAGCACGCCGAGAATTTCTTCACGGCTCGGAATGGGGTACGGATATTTGCTCAAGGGTTTGTCGATGATTGTTCTCGTTGCGTTGACTGATGGTGCACGGCATCAACATAGAGGTGTCCTTCAGACAGTTCTATATTGACGGCGGCGGGTCATTCTATCACCCGCCTGTGTCGCCAAATGACGGGGAATGCCGCCGGCAGGCGCGGCGAAGCCCGGTTTGCGGTGCATCGCAAAAAAGTGTTGACACGATTAATTGGGGCGCTATAATTTCGCTTCTTTGCAGCAAGCAGCTACTGCAAAACGTGCCCAGGTGGCGGAATTGGTAGACGCACTAGGTTCAGGTCCTAGCGGTGGCAACATCGTGGAGGTTCGAGTCCTCTCCTGGGCACCATCTGTTTTTGAAAAGGTCGGCTTCCAGCCGGCCTTTTTTCATTTCAAGCCCAGGAAGCAAAGCGCCTGCGCGCTTTGCGCGAGGACTCGAAAGGCTGCGCTTGCAAGCGCAGCCGGGGTCGCGCATGTGTGACCGAGTCCTCTCCTGGGCACCATCTGTTTTTTGAAAAGGTCGGCTTCCAGCCGGCCTTTTTTCATTCTCAGCGCCAGGAAACAGGCGCCCGACTTACTCGCCGATGAACTTGCGCAACAGCCGGGTCAGCTCGTCGAACTCGGCCTTCGAAAATTTCCGCAAGCGGGCATTGAGCACCTTCGGCGCAATCTCCGGAATCTGCGCGGCAACCGCCTGCCCCGCTTCGGTCAGCGCGAGGTTCACCACCCGCCGATCGCTCACGCTGCGCGAACGCTCGACGAGCCCCTTGTCCTCCAGCTTGTCGAGCACGCGCGTCATCAGCCCGGTGTCGACGCCGAGCAGCTTCGACAATTCGAACGGCGTCGCCGCGCTGCCGGCCCGCAGGGACAGCAGGATGCCCATCTGCTGCGCCGTGATATCGAGATCCTTCAACGCCGCATCCATCTCGGACGTGATCAGGTTGCGCGCTTTCACGAGCACAAACCCCACGCTTTCGGTGTGCAGGAAATTCTTCGGCGTGTAGTGTTCCATCGTGCTCGCTGAGTCGCATATTGTTGACCCACACAATAATTGCGACATCACGATTTTTCAAGACACGCGGCACCCCGCATACGCGCCGCCCGCACCGGCTCAGTGCCCGCCGGCCGCCGCAGCTCCGGCTGCCACCCCCTTGCCCGGCTTCGTCACCCAGACCAACGGGATGATCAGCACGAAAATCACCGACGACAGCCAGAAAACGTCGTTCAGCCCCAGCATCGTCGCCTGCGCATTCAACGTCGTCTCCAGGAACGTCAGTGCCTTCGGCGCACCGGCATCGAGCGCGCTCTGCACGCCGGCAACCGCGCTCGCGAAGATCGGATTGTTCACACTGCCCTGCTCGGCGAGTTGCGCGTGATGCAGGATCGTGCGGTCGTTCCAAGCGGTACTCGCGAGCGACGTGCCGACCGCACCCATGAAGACGCGCGCGAAATTGGACAGGCCGGCGGCCGCCGGGATGCGCTCGGGCGGCAGCCCCGACAGGATGATCGACGTGAGCGGCGTCTTGAAGAACGCCGTCGGAATGCCCTGCAGCAGCGTGGGCACCACGAGCGTCCATGTATCGACGCCCGTCGTATAGCGCGAGCGCATGAAAAACACGCCGGCAAACCCGAGAAACGCAAACGTGACGAGCACACGCATGTCCGATTTCGGCATCACCTTGCCGACCATCGGCGCGAGGATCACCGCGAAGATACCGAGCGGCGCGGTGACGAGGCCCGCATTGACCACCGGATAACCGAGCGAGCCCTGTATCCATTGCGGCAGGATCACGAGGTTGGCGAAAAATACCGCGAACGCAATCGAAATCGCCACCGTTCCGCCGAGGAAATTTCGTTGTGCAAACAGCCTGAGATCGACGATCGGACGCGCCTCGGTCAACTCCCAGATCAGGAAGAACACGAAGCCGACCACCGCCACGATGGTCAGGATCCAGATCGTCGACGAATTGAACCAGTCGAGATCCTTGCCCTTGTCGAGCATGACCTGTAGCGCGGCGACCCACACGACCAGCGCGATCAGCCCGACCTTGTCGATCGGCAGCTTGCGGGCCGGCGTTTCCCGGTTGCGATAGAGCGCCCAGATCACGGCTGCCGCGAACAACCCCACGGGCACGTTGATGTAGAAGATCCACGACCAGCTGTAGTTGTCCGTAATCCAGCCGCCGAGCGCGGGGCCGGCAATCGGCCCGACGGTCGCCGTCATCCCCCACAGGGACAGCGCGCTCGAACTCTTCTCCTTCGGGAACGAAGCCAGCAGCAACGCCTGCGACAAGGGCACGAGCGGCCCGGCCACGGCACCCTGAACGATCCGGGCGGCGAGGAGCACGGTCAGGTTGGGCGCGAGCCCGCACGCAGCCGACGACAGCACGAACAGCAGGATCGCGCAGACGAACAGCCTGACCTGCCCGACCCGCTGCGTCAGCCAGCCGGTCAGCGGGATCGACACCGCGTTGGCCGCCGAGAACAGCGTGATGACCCACGTGCCCTCGTCGATGGACACGCCCAGATTGCCGGAAATGGTTGGAATCGCGACGTTGGCGATCGACGAATCGAGAACGTTCATGAACGTGGCGAGCGCCACTGCCAGCGTTCCCAGCATAAAGCGGGCGCCGGTCAGGGGCGCCGGCGTACCCGGACTTTCGGACGGCTTCATCGGATGCCCTTCTGATCGGGCGCCACGCGAACAGCCCCGGCGCCGAGCAAAATTAACTGACAAGTCAGATAAGTGATTGAAAAAAAGCGATCGCCGTGCCGCGCGGGTGTTGCTCACGCTTACGTCAATCGCTGACTTCGATATTTCTGCGCTGACTATATTTGACCATGCAATAAAATGCAACCCGAAGGCATCGATCGACCGCACATGCATGGACGCGCCGCGATCACGGGCGGCCCCGCCCTTATGCCCGCCAGCAGGATCGATAGCAGAATTTATCGGTTATCGTCCGCTCGCCCTGTTGGTACGTTAGCCGGCTCGCTTCAATGCAACGAACCAGACAAGGAGCACGATCCATGACGCCGATGAACCGCCGCGCATTCGCGCGCGCGATGCTGGCCGCAGGCCTCGCTGCCGCCGGCGTCCGAGTGCGCGCCGAGAACGCACCCGATGTGCTGCGCATCGGCTACCAGAAGTCGTCGACACTCATCACGCTGCTCAAGACGCGCGGCGCGCTCGAGCAGGCGCTGGCGCCGCTCGGCTTGCGCGTGTCGTGGCATGAATTCGCGAGCGGATTGCCGCTGACCGAAGCGCTCAACATCGGCGCCGTCGATTTCAGCGCCGACGTGGCCGATACGGTCCCGGTCTTCGCACAAGCTGCCCATGCGCGTTTCGTGTACGTCGCACAGGAAGCGCCTTCGCCGAAAGCGCAGGCGATCATCGTCAAGCAGGACAGCACACTGCGTACGCTCGCCGATCTCAAGGGCAGGCGCATTGCGGTCACGAAGGCGGCCGGCAGCCATTACCTGTTGCTTGCCGCACTCGCACGCGCGAAGCTCGGGCCGGCCGATACGACGATCCACTACCTGACGCCCGCGGACGGCCGCGCGGCGTTCGAGCGTGGCAGTGTGGACGCATGGATCACGTGGGATCCCTATGTCGCATCGGTCGACCGCAATCCCGACGTACGGATTCTCGCCGACGGCAACGGACTCGCGTCATACCAGCGCTACTACCTTGCGTCGACCAGCTTCGCCACTGCGCGGCCCGACGTCGTCCAGATCCTGTTCGACCAGTTGTCGCAGGCCGGCACGTGGCTGCGCGACCACCCGCAGGACGCAGCGAATACGCTTGCGCCGATCTGGGGGCTCGACGCGGCGACGATCGCGCGCGCGAACGCGCGGCGCAGTTATCTCGTTCGCGCCGTGGTCGCGCAAAACTTCGGCGAACAGCAGAAGATCGCCGACACGTTCCTCGCGGCCGGACTGCTGCCGGCGCGAGTCGACACGAGTCAGGCGCAGCGCTGGAACTTCGACGCGAAACGCGCGATTCCGGTCGGCGCGTGAGAATCCGTCGCACGAGGGGCAATATTTTTATCGCTTTGAATGAAATTGTGTTGACAGGCTGCGCCGACACGCTAGAATAGCGGTCTTCGCATCGCAGCAAGCGAAACGTGCCCAGGTGGCGGAATTGGTAGACGCACTAGGTTCAGGTCCTAGCGGTGGCAACATCGTGGAGGTTCGAGTCCTCTCCTGGGCACCATCTGTTTTCTAAAAAGGTCGGCTTCTAGCCGACCTTTTTTCATTTCAAGCCCTGGAAGCAATGCGCTTGCTTGCTCCGAGCGGGGCGTCGAAGGGCTGCGCTTGCAAGCGCGACTCGGGTTACACATGTGCGACCCAGCCCCTCTCGCCTGACCTTCCACTTCCTAAAAAAGCTCGTTCCAGTCGGCCCGCCTGCATTCCCGGCATCCGGAGGGATCAGCCCGCGCACATCCGCCCATCACAAGTTCAACGATGCACGTCGGTCGCTCCCGCGATGTTTGCGCACCTCGCTCGATGCCCAAACAAATCCGTCAAATTATTTTCGTTCGCGACCTCAAATCCTGTTGACAGCCGCCAAAGACGCGCTATAATTTCGCTTCTTTGCAGCAAGCAGCTACTGCAAAACGTGCCCAGGTGGCGGAATTGGTAGACGCACTAGGTTCAGGTCCTAGCGGTGGCAACATCGTGGAGGTTCGAGTCCTCTCCTGGGCACCATCTGTTTTTAAAAAGGTCGGCTTCTAGCCGACCTTTTTTCATTTCCGGCTCCGGAAAAACCTCCCCCTCATCTTCGCGAGCAGACCCAGCCGCTTCGATTTGCGCCGCCAGCGCAAGCAAACCGCGACGGCATGCTGCGAATCCGGCGACAACCCACTACCCCGGGTTCATGCCACCACCCACGCCACCTTCCGCCTGAATGACCGGGCTTCCGCGATCCATCCTCGATTCCGGATGCCCCGCACTACCATCCCCGCTCCCACCTCAAACCGGGATTTCCCTAGGCTGACATGTCGGCGTTCACGCGGTTAAATAAATCAACGTGATTTATTTAATGCGCCTCTGCACGGCGCGCCATGGAAGGAGACGCCATGAGAAGCCCGCACTTCGGCCAGGGCAGCAATTCGGCCAACGTGCGCCGTTACAACGAGCGCCTGCTGCTGAAGACGCTGCGCCGCGCAGGCAGCGCGTCAAAGGCCGACCTCGCCCGCCTCGCGAACATGACGGGCACGGCGGTCGGCAGCATCATCACATCACTCGCCGACGCGAAGCTGATCGAATTCGCGGGCCGCACCGAAGGCCAGCGCGGTCAGCCGGCTTCGCTGATTCGCCTCGACCCGCGCGGCGCGTTCGGCATCGGCGTCCATCTCGACCGGATGCGCATCGAAACGGCGCTCGTCAACTTCGCGGGCGACGTGCTCGGCCGCCGCTCGCACGACACGCTGCTGCCCCCGCCCGCCGACGTGCTCGAGATCGTCCGCCACGACATCGAAGCGATGCAGGCCCTGCTCCCCGCCCACGAGCGCGCCCGCCTGACCGGCATCGGTGTCGCGCAGCCCTACAACCTCGGCGCGTGGATGCGTGAACTCGGTCTCGCACCCGACACGTTCCGCGCGTGGGAAGACGTCGATTTCGCAAGCGACCTCGGTCGCATGCTGTCGCTTCCGGTATTCGGCGAAAACGACGGCAATGCGGCCGCGATCGCCGAGCTCTTCTACGGATACGGCCGGCAGTGCGACGATTTCGTCTATCTATTCATCGGGCCGGCGATCGGCGGCGGCATCGCGATCGACGGCGACTGCCTGCGCGGCGTGACCGGCAACGCGGGCGACATCGCCGTGATTCCCGTGCAGCCGAGCCGGCTCGCTTCCGCGCCGCCGCCGCGTGGCCCGTGGGACATCCTGCTCGCGCGCGCGTCGCTGCATGCGCTCGTGCGCCATCTGCGCCATCACGGCGAGACGGTCGACAACCGGGCCGATCTCGAAGCCTGCATCGCTCGCGGCCTGCCCGCCGTCGACGAATGGATCGACGATTGCGTCGACGCGCTCGCACCTGCGTTGCGTGCGGTGCTGTGTGTGGTCGATGCGCCGGTGGTCGTGCTCGACGCCGATACCGACGCAGGCCTGCTCGACGCGGTGACAACGCGCCTGCGTGCCGCGCTCGTGGCCACCGCGCCCGAAGCGCGCGGCACGCCGGTGCTCGTACGCGGCACGTTCGGCGCCGACGCCGGCGCGATCGGCGCAGCCACGCTGCCGATGTATTTCAACTTCTCCCCGCGGGCCGGCATCCTCAAGGGCGCCCGCACCGACTCGCAGGAGGTCAACCATGTCGCGATCTGAGTCGCCCCGTCCGCTGCTCGAGATGCGCGGGATCAGCAAGACGTTCCCGGCCGTGCGCGCGCTCGACAACGTGAGCCTGACCGTCTATCCCGGCGAGATCCACTCGCTGATGGGCGAAAACGGCGCGGGCAAATCGACGCTGATGAAAATCCTGTCGGGCGCATACCGCGCCGACGCCGGCGGCGAGATCCTGATCGACGGCGAACGCATCGACATCGACGGCCCGCTTGCCGCGCGCGATGCGGGCGTCGCGGTGATCTACCAGGAGCTGTGCCTGTCCCCGAACCTGAGCGTCGCGGAAAACATCTACATCGGCCGCGAATTGCGGCGCGGCAACCGGCGCTGGGGCACGATCGACCGCGCGGCAATGGCACGCGGCTGCGAGGACGTGCTCGCGCGCCTGGGCGCATCGTTCGGGCCCGACACGCTCGTCGGCACGCTGTCGATCGCGGAACAGCAGCTCGTCGAGATCGCGCGCGCCGTGCACACCCGCGCACGCATCCTCGTGATGGACGAGCCGACCACGCCGCTGTCGTCGCGCGAGACCGAACACCTGTTCCGCCTGATCCGCCAGTTGCGCGAGGAAGGTCTCGCGATCATCTACATCAGCCACCGGATGGCGGAGATCTACGAGTTGTCCGATCGTGTGTCGGTGCTGCGCGACGGCACGTATGTCGGCACGCTCGAGCGCGCATCGCTTTCGGCCGAGCGTCTTGTCGCGATGATGGTCGGCCGCGACATCTCCGGCTTTTACAAGAAGGAACACGCGCCGTACGACCCCGGCCACCTGCTGCTGTCGGTACGCGACATCGCCGACGGCGCGCGCGTGCGCGGCTGCAGCCTCGACCTGCACGCCGGCGAAGTGCTCGGCATCGCGGGGCTCGTCGGCGCAGGCCGCACCGAGCTCGCGCGGCTGATCTTCGGCGCGGAACCGCGCGTGCGCGGCAACGTGAAGGTGGGCGAACGCACGTTCGGCGCGCACTCGCCGCGCGACGCGATCGACGCCGGCCTCGTCTACCTGACCGAAGACCGCAAGCGCCAGGGCCTGTTCCTCGACATGAGCGTACGCGACAACATCAACATCTCGGTCTGCAACCGCGATGCGCGGCTCGGTGCGCTCGACCTCGCGCGCGGCGCCGAACGTGCACGCGACGCGATTGCATCGCTGTCGATCCGCGTCCCCCACGCGAACGTCAACGTCGGCGCGCTGTCAGGCGGCAACCAGCAGAAAGTGCTGCTGTCGCGCCTGCTCGAAACGAAGCCGCGCGTGCTGATCCTCGACGAACCGACGCGCGGCGTCGATATCGGCGCGAAATCCGAGATCTACCGGATCATCAACGAACTGGCCCGCGCCGGCGTGGGTGTGATCGTGATCTCGAGCGAACTGCCGGAGATCATCGGCGTCGCCGACCGGGTGCTCGTGATGCGCGAAGGCGAGATCGCGGGCGAGCTCGGCGGCCACACGCATACGCCCATCACGCAGGAAGCCATCATCGCGCTCGCCACCGGCTCGCAGGCCGAACTCGCCGACGCGCACTGAGCCCGCCCTTTCAGTTCACTCTTACATTCAGGTTACCGACATGATCAACCCGACCAAGCAGCGGAACCTCGCTTCCGCGACGGCCCATCCGGTGGGCAACCGTACGCCGCTGTTGCGCGGCGCCGATCACCGCGCCCGCATGCAGTCGCTCATCCGCACCGCCGGCATGCTGCCGGTGCTGCTGGTTCTGTGCATCGGCTTCGGCTTCCTGACCGACGGCTTCTTCACGCTGCAGAACCTGTCGATCGTCACGCAGCAGGCGTCGATCAACATCGTGCTCGCCGCCGGCATGACCTTCGTGATCCTGACGGGCGGCATCGACCTGTCGGTCGGCTCGGTGCTCGCCGCCGCGGCCGTCGCGGCGCTGCTCGCGTCGACCATTCCGGGCTGGGGCTGGCTCGGCGTACCGTTCGCGCTCGTCGTCGGCCTCGTGTTCGGCGCGATCAACGGCGGCCTGATCTCGTTCCTGCGCCTGCCGCCGTTCATCGTCACGCTCGGCGCGATGACGGCCGTGCGCGGCGTTGCGCGCCTGATCGGCAACGACACCACCGTGTTCAATCCGCAGTTGCCGTTCGCGTTCATCGGCAACGGCACGATCCTCGGTGTGCCCTGGCTCGTCGTCATCGCGTGCGCGGTCATCGCGATCTCGTGGTTCATCCTGCGCCGCACGGTGCTCGGGATGCGCATCTATTCGGTGGGCGGCAATCCGGAAGCCGCGCGCCTGTCGGGCATCAACGTGCGGGCGATCCAGATGTTCGTCTATGCGGCGTCGGGCCTGCTCGCCGGGCTCGGCGCGGTGATGTCGGCCGCGCGGCTTTATGCGGCAAACGGCCTGCAGCTCGGCCAGTCGTACGAACTCGACGCGATCGCCGCGGTGATCCTCGGCGGCACGAGCTTCGTCGGCGGCGTCGGCTCGATCGTCGGTACGCTGATCGGTGCGCTGATCATCGCGGTACTGACGAACGGCCTCGTACTGCTCGGCGTGTCCGACATCTGGCAGTACATCATCAAGGGCCTCGTGATCATCGGCGCCGTTGCGCTCGATCGCTATCGCCAGCGCGACTCGGCGCGCACCTGACCCTTCCCGTCGATTCAACCTTGCGGCGCTGGCCGGTTCGCCTGCGCCCGTTCACCAACAAACCTCTCGGAGACACAACGACATGCTCAAGCACAAAGCCGCCCTGACCGCCGTCGCCTGCGCACTCGCCTTCGGCGCTTCCGCCGCACACGCGGCCGACAAGCCGCTCAAATCGATCGGCGTCACGGTCGGGTCGCTCGGCAATCCGTACTTCGTCACGATCGTCAAGGGTGCCGAAGCACGCGCCAAGCAGCTCAACCCGAACGCGAAGGTCACGGCCGTCTCGGCCGACTACGACCTGAACAAGCAGTTCACGCAGATCGACAACTTCATCTCCGCGCACGTCGACATGATCCTGCTCAACGCGACGGATCCGAAGGCGATCGAGCCGGCGGTGAAGAAGGCGCAGGCGGCCGGCATCACGGTCGTCGCGGTCGACGTCGCCGCGGCGGGCGCAAACGCGACCGTGCAAACCAACAACGTGAAGGCCGGCGAACTCGCGTGCGACTACATCGTGAAGAAACTCAACGGCAAGGGCAACGTGATCATCGAGAACGGCCCGCAGGTATCGGCCGTGATCGATCGCGTCAACGGCTGCAAGGCCGTGCTCGCGAAAAACGCCGGCATCAAGGTGCTGTCGAGCGACCAGGACGGCAAGGGTTCGCGCGAAGGCGGGATGAATGCGATGCAAGGCTACCTGACGCGCTTTCCGAAGCTCGACGCGGTGTTCACGATCAACGACCCGCAGGCGATCGGCAGCGACCTCGCCGCGAAGCAGCTGAACCGTCCGGGCATCGTGATCACGTCGGTCGACGGCGCACCCGACATCGAGGTCGCGCTCAAGTCCAACACGCTCGTGCAGGCGTCGTCGAGCCAGGATCCCTGGGCCATGGCGCAGCAGGCGGTCAACGTCGGCTACGGGATCATGAACGGCCAGAAGCCGGCCAATCCGATGATCCTGATCGAGCCGACGCTCATCACGCGCGACAACGTGAAGACCTACAAGGGCTGGAGCTCGCCGCGCTGATCGCGCTGCCTGTCCGCCCGCGCAACCGGGCGGTGCGGGGCCGTGTCGCCATGCGCGACGGCCCCGAGCTGCCCGCCTTTTCGGATCAACCGCTGTACGGCCGTGCGCAACGCCACGGCACAAGGTTTCGACATGACGACGACGTTCCCCCGCCTGATCGTATTCGGCGAAGCGCTGACCGATTTCATCCGCGACGACGCGCAGCACTGGCACAGCATCGCCGGCGGCTCATGCTGGAACGTCGCGCGCGTCGGCGCGCGACTCGGCGTGCCGACGGCCTTCGCCGGCACGGTCAGCCGCGACATCTTCGGCGACGAACTGATGCGCAAGAGTGCCGACGCCGGGCTCGACCTGCGCTTCATCCGGCAGGTCGATCGTGCGCCGCTGCTCGCGATGGTCGTGTCGAAGCAGCCGCCCCACTATTTCTTCATCGGCGAGAACAGCGCCGATCTCGCGTTCGATCCGGCGGACCTGCCCGCCGGTGCGCTCGATGCGGCCGAGATCGTGCACGTCGGCTCGCTCGGCGTCGTGCGCGAGCCGCTCGCGGCGCGCCTGATCGAAGTCGCGCAGGCCGCGCGAACGGCCGGCAAGCGAATCTCGTTCGACCCGAACTTCCGTGCGCCGATGGCCGCGCCGTCGTATCGCGACACGCTGCGCCGGCTGGCCGGGCTCGCCGACTGGATCAAGGTGTCCGACGAGGACCTGCGCGGGCTGTTTCCCGAACTCGATGAAGCCGCCGCGCTCGCGCAACTGCGCACGTGGGCGCCCGACGCAACGATGCTCGTCACGCGCGGCGCGTCGGGCATGCAGCTCCTGCATCGCGACACCGTGCTGTTCCAGCCTGCGTTCCCGACCGAGGTGGCCGACACCGTCGGCTGCGGCGACGCGAGCATCGGCGGCTGGCTCGCAAGCCAGCTGGCGCGTCCCGACGCGTCAGCCGCCGAGCATCTGCGCTACGCGGCCGCGTGCGCGGCGGTCGCCTGTGCACATGCAGGCGCCTACGCGCCGACGGCGGCCGAGGTGACCGACATGATCGATCGCACTGCCGACACTGCAGTTTCGCAATAGCACCTACCGGCGCACCGCACCGTCACGCGGCGGTCGGTCCGCCGCTGCCGTCCGGCGGCGTCCCGGCCTGCAGCAGCTGCAGGCTCTCGTCGACGCTCAGTTCGGACATCGCATCGTCGTGAAGCGTATCGTCGGCCGCGCGGCGCAATGCATGCAGCGTGTGCATCTTGAGCCGCACGAGCGCGAGCCGCAACCCGCGCGCCGCGCATTCGGCCGCAAAGGTGCGCAACGATTCGATCGTCGTGCCGTCGACATCCGGCGTTTCCTCGAGGCTCAGCATCACGGTATGCGTGTCCGGCGCAGCCTTCATCAACGCACGCACACGGTTCAACATCCGGTCCGCATTCGCGAAGAACAGTTGCGCCTCGGGCCGCACGATCAGCACGCCCGGCACCGGCTTCGCGTCGGCGTGGCTCGCGACGTCGACGAAATCATGGCTGTCGCGCAGCCTGCCGAGCACGCTGACGTTCGGCTCGGACAACTTGCGCAGCGTCAGCAGCAGGCTCACGCCGATGGCCGCGAGCAGCCCGTGCAGCACACCGAGCACGAGCACCGCGAGCAGCGCGGCGATCACGACGAGCCGGTCGCGATGCCAGGCCCAGTACGGCCGGAACACCGACGGATGCAGCGAGTGGCTGACCGCGAAGATCACGATCGCCGCGAGCACGGGCTCCGGCGTGCGCGCGAGCTGCGGCAGCAGCAGCCACACGATCAGCGCGACCACGCCCGCCGCCCACAGGCCCGCAAAACGCGACTGCGCGCCGGCCGCTTCGTTCGCCGAGGTCGCCGAATAACCGGCACCGACCGGCATCCCGTGCAGCAGGCCGGACACGAGATTCGCGCAGCCGAGCGCGACGAGGTCGCGGTTCGGCGACACGCTGTCGCCATGCTTCAGTGCGAAGTTGCGGATCGATCCGTACGACTCCGCATACAGGATCAGCATCAGCGCGAACGCAAGCTCGACGGTCTGCATCCACGCGTTGCGGTCGAGGGTCGGCAGGCCGAACTCGATATGCCGGAAGTCGATGTGGCCGACGATCGCAATGCCGTATCGCTGCCAGTCGACCGCGTAACCGGCCGCGATCGACAGCACGATCACGACGAGCGTCGCGGGCACCCGCGTGCTCCGTCCGAGTGCGAACAGCAACGCCAGCGCGGTCGCGCCGAGCACGACGCTCGCGAGATTCGCGTGAGGCGCACCGCTGATCAGGTCGAGCGCGACATGCGGCGCATCGCTGTGCTGCACGGAAATCGCGAGAATCTTCGGCAACTGCTTGATGACGATCGTCAGCGCGAGGCCGAACGTGAAGCCGCGCAACACCGGCCGCGCGACGAAATCCGACATGCCGCCGAGCCGCGCGGCACCCGCCAGGATGAACAGCACGCCCGTCATCGCGACGAGCGCCGCCGCCAGCGCGAGCTGCGCGGCAAGCGCCATTCCCGACTCCGCGAGCACGGTCGCCGCGAGCACGGCAGCCGACGACGACGTCGACGACACGATCGCGAAACGGCTGCTGCCGGTGAGCGCATAGACGACGAGCCCCGACAGCAACGCGATGAGACCGGCCTGCGGCGGCAGGTTGGCCAGCCCCGCGTACGCGACCGCCTCGGGGATCAGCAAGCCCGCGATCGACAGGCCGGCCAGCGCGTCGAGGCCGATGCGCCGCGTCGGCGGCGGCGAGGCCGCGTCGAGCGCGGAGAAATGCTCGGCATGCTGCGGGCCGGCATCGGGGCGGATCGGGGCAGTCGTCATGAGGTGCTCAGGGCCTGACGGCGATGACGCCCGACCAGCCGGGCAGATAGCGTGCATCCTGCTCGTGTGCGCGATGCAGCGCGATATCGAGCGCCTTCGCGAAGTTCTTGCGGATCTGGTCGAGCGACACGTGCTGGCGCAGGTAGTCGGCCCACAGGAATTCGCTGAACGGCGTCGCGTCCTTCGCGTAGCCGCCGGCGGTGCGCAGCTCGCCGGCGAGGCTGCGGTACGGATCGTCCACGAGCCCCGTCAGCACCTTCGGCAGATTCGCGTAGTCGCGGCGCGTGCCGTCCGCGCCGAACGGATGCACCCACTGGTTGTGTTCCATCATCCGCCAGAAGATCGTGTCGTCGAGCCACGACAGGTCCTTCAGCAGCATCGCGTTCACGCGCGCCTCGCCTTCCTCGATCAGTGCGAGGCCGAGATGATGATGATCGGTGATGTAGTGCAACCCGCCCGGGCCGAGCACGGCCGGGAACCAGTGCGATTCGATCGCGGTCTTGCGCGCGCGCTTGCTGAGCCCCTTCCAGTGCTTGCGCTTCGCCTTGACTTCGCGATAGCCGACCGTCATCTGCGTGGGACGCAGTTCTTCCAGCTTGACGGGAATCAGGTGAACATCGGTGCCGAGTGCCATGGTCGTACCCCATGTTGCGAAATTCCGGCAACGATACTCCTGAACGCACGAGCCGTTAATACGTCATGACCTCGATACGCATCCGGTTGACGATCCACGACAACTGCCCGCGTACGCGCGCGCCGCGCTATACGCGCAGGTCGTTGCGTTCGAGACGATGTCGAATGTAGGGAATGCCATCGTGCACGACGCTCACCCGGCGCATCCCGAGCTTGCGCGCGACGTTCAACGAGCCGCCGTTGGCCTCCGCGATATCGGCGATCACGCGCGGCAGGCGCACGGTGTCGAAGGCGTGGCGCACGACGGCCGACGCGGCCTCGCTCGCGATGCCGCGCCCCCATGTTGCACGCACCAGCCGCCAGCCGATCTCGACGTCGCGCGCGCCATCCGCATAGTCCGGAATCAGCAGGATCCAGCCGATGAACGCATCGGGCGCGGCCTTCTCGAAGATCGACCAGTAGCCGAGGCCCGGCGGATAGTCGCGCGTGATCCGGTGCGTGACGAAGCGCCGATGCTCGACGGGATCGTGCCACGGGCCCGCGATGTGCCGCGTGACCTCGGGATCGCGATCCATCTCGATGCAGGCGTCGAGATCGGCCAGCACGCGTGGACGCAGCCACAGCCGCGCAGTTTCGAGCACGGGCAGCGTGGCGGCGGAAGGTTCAGTCATCTGGACTCCTGATTCGGTGACGATGCTCACCGGACGCATTACAAAACAGATACAAACAGCCTTCCGGAATGATACAGATGCCTGCCGCCGGTTTCGCGCAGCGCCGTTGCCGAATCCGAAACAGTTCATTTCCTAGGGATTATTCCCGATTCGGCGTTATCGCGCCCCACATCGCCAAGCGCCGCGGCCTACACTCGATCCATGCCCCCGCACCGCGCGCAAGCCGGGCCGGCATCCGCATGCACATCGTAAGCGCGCAAGCCAACGAGGAGACTTCGGACATGAGCTGGACCCGCGAACAACGCAACGTGACGATCGCCGCCTACCTGGGCTGGACACTCGATGCGTTCGATTTCTTCCTGATGGTCTTCGTGCTGAAGGACATCGCCGCCGAATTCGGATCGACGATTCCCGCCGTCGCGTTCGCGCTCACGCTGACACTCGCGATGCGTCCGCTAGGCGCGCTGATCTTCGGCCGGCTCGCCGACCGCTTCGGCCGCCGCCCGACGCTGATGGTCAACATCGCGTGCTACTCGCTGCTCGAACTCGCATCGGGTTTCGCGCCGAGCCTGACCGCGCTGCTCGTGCTGCGCGCGCTGTTCGGCGTCGCGATGGGCGGCGAATGGGGTGTCGGCTCTGCGCTGACGATGGAAACCGTGCCGACCCATGCACGCGGCTTCGTGTCGGGGCTGCTGCAGGCCGGCTATCCGAGCGGCTACCTGCTCGCGTCCGTCGTGTTCGGCCTGTTCTACCAGTACATCGGCTGGCGCGGGATGTTCATGGTCGGCGTGCTGCCCGCGCTGCTCGTGCTGTACGTGCGCGCGCACGTGCCCGAATCGCCGGCGTGGAAGCAGATGGAGAAGCGTCCGCGCCCGAGCCTCGGGGCCACGCTGCAGCAGAACTGGAAGCTCACGATCTACGCGATCGTGCTGATGACCGCGTTCAACTTCTTCTCGCACGGCACGCAGGATCTCTATCCGACGTTCCTGCGCGAACAGCATCATTTCGATCCGCATACCGTGTCGTGGATCACGATCGTGCTGAACATCGGCGCCATCGTCGGCGGCCTGTCGTTCGGCTCGATCTCGGAGCGGATCGGCCGGCGTCGTGCCATCTTCATCGCTGCGTTGATCGCCCTGCCCGTGCTGCCGCTGTGGGCGTTCTCGAGCGGCCCGGTCGCCCTCGCCGCGGGGGCGTTCCTGATGCAGATCTCGGTGCAGGGTGCGTGGGGCGTGATCCCGGTTCACCTGAACGAGATCTCGCCCGACGAGATCCGCGCGACCTTCCCCGGCGTCGTCTACCAGCTCGGCAACCTGCTCGCGTCGGGCAACGCGACGATGCAGGCCTCGCTCGCCGTTTCGCACAACAACAACTACAGCTTCGCGCTCGCGCTCGTGGCCGGCATCGTCGCCGTCGTGATCGCCGTGCTGATCCTGTTCAGCCGCGAGCGGCGCGGCATCGACATGACGCAATCGGTCAATACGCGTAGCACGGTCGCCTGATCCCGCGCATTGCCGCATTGCACCATCGCGCGTGCCCCGCCCTGTCGAAGGCGCGCGCGATACTTTCCGCATTCGCACATCGAACTAGAGGAATTTGTCCAGATTCCCCGCTTGCCCGCTCCGCTCGCCCTTTTTTATCTTAATAAAAACGACTGTTTGAATCAGATAATCAAATCACCAGTTCGCGGCCGGGCGACCGGCATGGGAGGCGGGACATGGCAGTAAGTCAGGAGGGGCGGCCATCCGCGGGACGGCCGTCCGGGGCACGGTCATCCGGCACTCGGCAGACCGGCGGGACGAAGGCGCGCATCCTCGATGCGGCCGAGGACCTGTTCATCGAGCATGGCTTCGAGGCGATGTCGATGCGCCAGATCACCTCGCGCGCGGCGGTCAACCTCGCCGCGGTCAACTACCACTTCGGCAGCAAGGAAGCGCTGATCCACGCGATGCTGTCGCGCCGGCTCGACCAGCTCAACCAGGAACGCCTCGGTATCCTCGACCGCTTCGATGCGCAACTCGGCACGCACATCACCTGCGAGCACGTGCTCGGCGCGATGTTCATTCCCGCGCTGAAGGCATCGCGCAATCCCGAACGCGGCGGGCCCGGGTTCCTGCGGCTGATCGGCCGCGCGTACACCGATCCGTCGCCGTTCGTGCGCAACTTCCTGACCGCGCACTACGCAAGCGTCGCGGGCCGCTTCTTCGACGCATTCCAGCGCGCGTTGCCGCACCTGCCGCGCACGGAGCTCGGCTGGCGGCTGCACTTCGCGATCGGTGCACTCTCCGGCGCGCTCGCCGGCGCCGAAACGGAAAGCCTGATCGACGAGTTCTCGCAAGGCCGCACGATGAACGACGTGCAGATGATCGCGCGACTGTCGTCGCTGATCGTCGCCGCGCTGAAAGCGCCGATGCCCGACAGCGCGCAACTGTCGATCTTCGCGGCCGTGCTCGACGATGCAGGCGCAAGCGAAGCGTTCGGGCTGCCGTCGTCGGGCGCGGCCACCGCCGATACGGCGACGCTGCATTCCACGAACTGAGCGCGCGAGGCCACGCGCGGCTTCCTGTTCACGATTTGATTGAAACGCGCGGTCATGCGGAGCGCCGAGGCGCCCCGCCGATCGACCGTGCGGCACGGGGCACGGGCCGGCGCTGAAGCGCCGGCCTTCGCCGAGAGCAAAGACCGGAGACATGTCATGTCATCTTCCGCAGCAACCGCAGCGGCCCAGGTTCCGCCGAACACCGACGGCATCTGGTACGCGTCATATCCGCCCGGCGTCCCGCACGACATCGACGTCACGCAATACGCATCGCTCGTGCAGTTCTTCGACGAGTGCACGAGCCGCTTCGCCGAGCGCGTCGCCTATGTGAGCGCGGGCGCATCGATGACCTATCGCACGCTCGCGCAGAAAGTCGACGCGTTCGCGTCGTATCTGCAAAGCCTCGGCGTCAAACCCGGCGACCGCGTCGCGATCATGCTGCCGAACACGTTCCAGTACCCGGTCGCGCTGTTCGGCACGCTGAAAGCCGGTGCGATCGTCGTCAACGTCAATCCGCTCTATACCGCGCGCGAACTCGCGCACCAGCTGAAGGACAGCGGCGCGCAGACGATCGTCGTGTTCGAGAATTTCGCGCGCACGCTGCAGGATGCGCTGCCGGAAACGCAGGTGAAGAACATCGTCGTCACCGCGCTCGGCGACCTCCTCGCCGACGGCTTCAATGCGAAAGGACGCCTGATCAATTTCGTGCTGAAGCACGTGAAGAAGCTCGTGCCGGCCTACCACCTGCCGCAGGCCATCCGGTTGCGCTCCGCCCTCGCGCTCGGTGAGCGAAGCAAGCCGCAACCCGTGCAGACGACGCGCGACGACCTCGCATTCCTGCAATACACGGGCGGCACGACGGGCGTCGCGAAAGGCGCGATGCTCACGCACGGCAACCTGATCGCGAACCTGCTGCAGGCGAAGGCCTGGATCGCCGACCAGGTATCGGGCGACGTCGAAACCGTGCTCACGCCGCTGCCGCTGTATCACATCTATTCGCTGACGGTGAACGCATTCATCTTCATGGGGCTCGGCGGGCGCAACATCCTGATCGCGAACCCGCGCGACATGACGATGGTGATGAAGATCATCCGCAACGAGACGTTCACCGGGATCACCGGCATCAACACGCTGTACAACGCATTCCTCGACAACGAGGAATTCCGCAAGCGCGATTTCTCGAAGCTGAAGCTCGCGATGGCGGGCGGGATGGCGATGCAGCGCGCGGTCGCGGAACGCTTCCAGCAGGTGACGGGCCGGCCGGTCGTCGAAGGCTACGGCCTGACCGAATGCTCGCCGATCGTCACGATGAACCCCGTCAACCTGAACGACATGGCCGCGTTCAGCGGTTCGATCGGCCTGCCCGCGCCGTCCACCGTCGTGCGCTTTCGCCGTGAGGACGGCACCTGGGCGCCCGTCGGCGAGCCGGGCGAGCTGTGCGTGCGCGGCCCGCAGGTGATGCGCGGCTACTGGCAGCGCCCCGACGAGACGGCCAAGGTGATCGACGCCGACGGCTGGCTCGGCACCGGCGACATCGGCGTGATGGACGAACGCGGCTTCATCCGCCTGATCGACCGCAAGAAGGACATGATCCTCGTGTCGGGCTTCAACGTGTACCCGAACGAGATCGAGGAAGTGCTGGTGATGCATCCGGGCATCAGCGAAGCCGCGGCGATCGGCATTCCGGACGAGGTACAGGGCGAACGGATCAAGGTGTTCGTCGTGCGCCGCGACCCGTCGCTGACGACCGATGATGTGCTCGCGCACTGCCGCAAGAACCTCACCGGCTACAAGATGCCGAAATTCGTCGAGTTCCGCGACGCGCTGCCGCAGACGAACGTCGGCAAGATCCTGCGCCGCGCGCTGCGCGACGAAGAACTCGCCAAAATCAAGGCCGCGAAGCAAGGTTGAACGATCCGTCGCCCAGGGAGACGCCGTCGATGAACGAAGGAAAGAAGCACCACGCGCGGCATGCCGCCGCCGTGGCAGTCGCCTGCCTGCTGTCGCTCGGACAGGCGGGCCTGCATGCCCAGGAAACGGCCGACGCCGCAAGCGCGGCCGCGGGCGTCGCGCTGCCGGCGGACCTCGCGAAAGTCGCCCGCGAGCCGGTCGCGCAGCAGGCGCGCTGGCTGCGCACGGCCGCACAGCGCGGCACGCTCGCGCAACTCGACGACGCGACGCTCACGGCGCTCTTCAAGGCACTCGATCCGCTCGCCGTGCCGCTCTATATCCGTAACGGCCCCAACGGCTATCCGTCGTACCAGTTCACGATGGTGCGTCAGGAGCGCATCAGCGGAAAGTGGTCCGATACGCCCGACCGCATGCTCGTGAAGACCACCCGCGAGCCGCTGCGCGTCTATGCGAAATGGCTGCCGGGCGGTGCGCATGCCGGACAGGAGACCATCTACGACACGACGCAGCGCAAGGACGAGATGTACGGGCACCTCGGCGGCCTGCTCGGCAAGATTCCGCTGTGGACGGCGCTCGACGGCGCACTCGCACGCGCGCAGTCGAATCACCAGGTGAAGGATCTCGGTACCGAGTTCATCACGAACCTGTACCTGACCGAAGGGAAGAAATACGTGGAAGCCGGCGTGCAGCGGCCGACCGACGTGGAGGCCAGGACGATCGGCGGCGTGCGCGTGGTCGCGCTCACCTACGAAACACCGACCGGCCGGCCGCAGTTCTACGCGAAGAAGGAAGTCCTCGGGCTCGATCTGCACGCGCCCTATTTCCGGACCGTCGAGTCCTATGACAACGACGGCAAGATCTTCGAGCGGATCGTCATCGAGAAAATCGCGCCGGCGACGCTCGACGACACCGCATTCGACCCGAAAAACCCCGACTACGCGTTCTGATGCACGCCGGCGGGGCTGGCCTCGGGCTCAATCGTCATCGTCGCCGCCATGGTGCCGGTGCCAATGCTTGTAATAGTGCTTGCGCCACTTGCGATAGCGATCGTCGTCCTCGTCGCCGTAGTAGCCGTATCCATAGCCCGGATAGGCGACCACGGCCGGCTGCGGCGCCACATAGACTGGCGCCGGCTCGACATAGACCGGCGCGACCGGTACGCCGATGCCGACCGACAGGTCGACATGCCCCGCCATCGCACTGCCGGAAGCCAGCAACGCCACGACCCCGACCCACCCCGCCCATCGTCTCTTGTCCATGTTCTCAATCCCTGATATACCGGCCCGCCCGGCTCGCGCAGCCAATGTACGCGTCGGGCGGGAACCAAGGTGATACGGCGCTGCGAGAGTCGTAACGCGGCGTAACGAAATGGCATTGACCGTTCGGCCGAATCGCGAAAATGCGCTGGAACGTCTATAGTGGGTTACGGTTCGACACAATCACGACTGCGCGTTTCCCGATTGAACAGGGTAGAATCCCGCCAAACACCTTGTGGACGCACACGCCACACACACGCACAACATATTCTCTGACGCAGGCTCCTGCCGCACCTCAATGGCCAATCCCGCAGAATCCCATCCGCAAAACGACTTCATCAATTCGGCGCGCAAGGAACGTAAGCGCGTTGAAATCTATCTCGTCAACGGCATTCGTCTGACGGGGTGTATCGAGTCGTTCGACCAGTACCTGGTGATGCTGCGCACCCCCGTGGGTCTGCAAGGCATCTACAAGCGCGCGATTTCCACGATCCAGCTCGACACGGGCGGCTCGCGCCCGGGCGGCAGCGGCGGCCCCCGCG
>NZ_QOBB01000055.1:0-36061 GCF_024704855.1 Burkholderia sp. HAN2018
CACATCCGCCACCGAATGACCCCGTTCGGTTACCTGTTTGACTGCCTCGATCTTGAACTCATCCGTGTACCGCTTGCCGCTCATCCTGACCTCCTCGGTTGCCATAAATTATGGCTCGAAGATGTCTACGAAAGGCTGGCCGGTCCAATATGGGTGCGAGAGTATGCCGACGGAGTGGCTACGTTCGAAGCCGGGCCGTTCGACGAGTAAGCTGGCGGCAGTCCAACGTCGTCGCGCCTCGCCGGTCGCCGGCGGTGGGGCGGAAAGGGCGAGTTGGGGCGCGGCCAGTGTTGATGCGTTAGCGAGCTGACGCGATATCTGCGCGTCCGTGAGAGGTGTGGTTGGTATCTGCTGATACCAACGAAAATCGCAAGAGTCTCGGGTACGGCTGGGAGGTAGAGTGGCGCCAGACGGGGGCGAAGCGGGGAGATTCTTGTGAATATGGGGGATGGCTGAGAGCTTGGCTGGTCCCCCCGACAGGAATCGAACCTGTATCTAGCGCTTAGGAGGCGCTTGTTCTATCCATTGAACTACGGGGAGCGCCATGTCCGGGTGCTCGCACAAAAAACGCGAACCGGACGGCAGTGTGGACAGCGCGCAGAGTATAGCAAACGCGCGGCGCGTCGGCGGGGTGGAATGCACGCCGACGCGCGCGATCGGGCAATCAGCCGCGATCAGAACATCGTCGAATCAGAAATCGACGACAACAAAATCTTCCTTGCCCACGTCGCACAGCGGGCAGCGCCAGTCGGCGGGAATGTCGGCGAAACGGGTGCCGGGTGCGATGCCTTCGTCGGGCAGCCCTTCCGCTTCGTTGTAGACCCACCCGCAAATCAGGCAGACCCAGCTCTGGTATTCGGTGACTTCGCTCATGTGGCGCTCGGTAAAAATGGAAATCCGGTGATGCCGTCCGCGGCCTGGCCGGCGGACGAAAGGCGCAATGGTACCGGAATTTCGCCGAACGGCTCCGCAACGTCGTTTTAAACGTACGCATCGCGAACAACGCAACCGGAACACGCATGCCGTACGTGCGGTGTATGCTTCCCGGGCTGTCCAACCATAAGGAGAATGCGATGCTGAACAAAAAGTGGATCGCGAGTGCGGTATGCGTGGCGGCGATGGCCGTGTCGACGGTCGCGCGGGCCGAGGCGCGCGTGTTTTTCGAAGCGCCGAGAGACGGCGCGACGGTGTCGAATCCGGTGCTCGTGAAGTTCGGGCTCGAAGGGATGGCGCTTCGGCCCGCCGGCGACATGACGCCGGATACCGGCCATCATCATCTGCTGATCGACGGCCGGCCGATTCCGAAGGGCGACGTGATTCCCGCTGGCGAACGTTCGCTGCACTTCGGCAAGGCGCAGACCGAAACCGAGCTCAGGCTGCCGCCCGGCCAGCACACGCTGACGCTGCAGTTTGGCGACGGCGCGCACCGCTCGTACGGTCCCGAAATGAGCTCGACGATCACCGTGAACGTCAAGTAAGCACGCATATCCGCGAGGGCGGCCGTGCCGTCCTCGCGACGGAGTGAGCCCGCGCCTGCGGGCGCGGGTGCCCGCCGCACGCGCGGCACTCGACCTCCGGCAACCGGCCCGCGCGACCGGTCTTGCACCTTATCCGTCCGGCCATACCGGTGCCGGCGCCCGCGACCGGTACAATGGGCGCTTCCGATTTCTCTCTTCGCCGTCTCCCCATGTCGCTCTATTCCATTACCGGCGCGCAGCTCGCGTTCGGTCACGTCGCGTTGCTCGATCACGCGGATTTCTCGCTGGAAGCCGGCGAGCGCGTCGGCCTGATCGGCCGCAACGGCGCGGGCAAGTCGTCGCTGCTGAAGATCGTCGCCGGGCTCGCGAAGCCCGACGATGGGCTGGTCACGCGCCAGCAGGAGCTCGTGACCGTCTATGTGCCCCAGGAGCCCGAATTCGAGCCGGGTGCGACGGTGTTCGATGCGGTCGCGTCGGGGCTCGCGCACACGCGTGAAGTGCTCGAAGAATACGACTCGATCGCGCACCGCCTCGCGGATACGCCCGAAGGCGCCGAACACGATGCGTTGCTCGCGCGGATGAACGCGCTGCAGTCGTCGCTCGACGCGCACGACGCGTGGAACTGGCGCACGCGCGTGTCGATGACGCTCGCGCAGATCGGCCTGGCGGACGTCGACGCGCGCGTCGACGCGCTGTCGGGCGGGATGCAGAAGCGGGTCGCGCTGGCGCGCGCGCTGGTGCTGCAGCCTGACGTGCTGCTGCTCGACGAACCGACCAACCACCTCGACTTCGACGGCATCCGCTGGCTGGAGGAGCTGCTCGTCGCGCAGCGCGCGGGCCTGCTGTTCATCACGCACGATCGCGCGTTCCTCGACCGCGTCGCGACGCGCATCGTCGATCTCGACCGCGGCCGGCTGTTGTCGTACCCGGGCAATTTCTCGGCGTACCAGACGCGCAAGGCGCAGCAGCTCGAAGTCGAGCGCGTGGAAAACGAGAAGTTCGACAAGCTGCTCGCGCAGGAGGAAGTGTGGATCCGCAAGGGGGTCGAAGCGCGCCGCACGCGCAGCGTCGGCCGCATCGCGCGGCTCGTGCAGATGCGCAACGAGCGCGCGGAGCGCCGCAATTCGCAGGGCAACGTGAAGCTCGACGTCGCGCAGGGCGAGAAGTCCGGCAAGATCGTCGCGGAGCTGACCGACGTGACGAAGCGCTACGGCGGCCGCACGGTCGTCGATCGCTTCTCGACGACGGTGATGCGCGGCGACAAGATCGGCTTCATCGGCCCGAACGGCGCCGGCAAGACGACGCTGCTCAAGCTGATTCTCGGCGAACTGAAGCCCGACGAAGGCACGGTGCGCACCGGCACGAACCTGCAGGTCGCGTATTTCGACCAGATGCGCGCGCAGCTCGACCAGGAAAAGAGCCTCGCGGATACCATCAGCCCCGGCAGCGAATGGGTCGAGATCGGCGGCGTGCGCAAGCACGTGATGAGCTATCTCGGCGATTTCCTGTTCGCGCCGGAGCGCGCGCGTTCGCCGGTGAAGTCGCTGTCGGGCGGCGAGCGCAACCGGCTGCTGCTTGCACGCCTGTTCGCGCGTCCGGCCAACGTGCTCGTGCTCGACGAACCGACCAACGACCTCGACATCCCGACGCTCGAACTGCTCGAGGAGCTGCTGGCCGACTACGACGGCACGGTGCTGCTCGTCAGCCACGATCGCGCGTTCCTCGACAACGTCGTGACGTCGGTGATCGCGTCCGAGGGCGACGGCAAGTGGCGTGAATATGTCGGCGGCTTCACCGACTGGCAGATCCAGAGCGCGCGCGCGGATCAGCTCGCGCAGCAGGAAGCCGCGAAACGCGCGGTGAAGGAGGCGGCGCCCGTCAAGGAGGAGCCGGCAAAAAGCGCCGCGGGCCGCAATGCGCAGCGCACGGTGAAGCTGTCGTTCAACGAGCAGCGCGAGCTCGATTCGCTGCCGGAGAAGATCGCCGCGCTCGAGGAGGAGCAGAGGACGATCAATGCCCGGCTCGAAGACGGTTCGATCTTCGCGAAGGATCCGCAGGAAGGCACGCGCCTGACCGAGCGGTTCGCGGCGATCGACGACGAATTGCTCGCGGCGCTCGAACGGTGGGAAACGCTCGAGGCGAAGCGCAAGCCGGCGTAATCCGCATGACGCGTCGCGCGGCCGGCGGCCGCCGCGCGCGATTGCGCGATTGGCGCGCCACGCGGAACCAGTAAAATACCGCGCGTCCCGGGCAGCGCAGCCAACGCCGCGCGCCCGCTTTCGGAGCAGTCCAAGCACACCGTTGTTTCGATTCGCTTTTTTACGGAACTCAACGTTTTGTCCACGACGTTATCCACACGAGGTGTGGACAACGTCCCGATGAATGACGAAATTCAGCGCCTATGTCAACGAAGAAACCCAGCGCGGCCTATAGCGAAGCATCGATCAAGGTGCTCAAGGGTCTCGAGCCGGTCAAGCAGCGGCCCGGCATGTACACCCGTACCGAAAATCCGCTGCACATCATCCAGGAAGTCATCGACAACGCGTCCGACGAAGCGCTCGGCGGCTACGGCAAGCAGATCACGGTCACGCTGCACGCCGACCAGTCGGTCTCGGTCGAGGACGACGGCCGCGGCATCCCGTTCGGCATGCACCCGGAAGAGGGTGTGCCGGTCGTCGAGATCGTATTCACGCGCCTGCACGCAGGCGGCAAGTTCGACAAGGCCGCGGGCGGCGCCTATACGTTCTCGGGCGGCCTGCACGGCGTCGGCGTGTCGGTGACGAACGCGCTCGCGACGCGCCTCGACGTCACCGTCTGGCGCGACGGCAAGATCGCGGAACTCGGCTTCGCCGAAGGCGATGTGGTGAAGCCGCTCACGACGCAGGGCGCGGGCCGCGGCGAAAAGAAGTCCGGCACGCGCGTGCAGGTGTGGCCGAATCCGAAGTACTTCGACTCGCCGAACCTGCCGCTCGGCGAACTGCAGCGCCTGCTGCGCTCGAAGGCCGTGCTGCTGCCGGGCGTCGAGGTCGTGCTCGTCAACGAAAAGAGCGGCGAGCGCCAGACGTGGAAATATGAAGACGGCCTGCGCGGCTACCTGCTCGACGAAATGAACGGCAGCGAGTTGCTGATCCCGTTGTTCGAAGGCGAGCGTTTCGCCGATTCGCGTTCGGGCGACGACACCTTCGCCGAAGGCGAGGGCGCATCGTGGGTCGTCGCCTGGAGCGAGGAAGGTTCGCTCGTGCGCGAGTCGTACGTGAACCTGATCCCGACGCCGGCCGGCGGCACGCATGAATCCGGCCTGCGCGACGGTCTCTACCAGGCGGTGAAAAGCTTCGTCGAACTGCACAACCTGCAGCCGAAGGGCGTGAAGCTGCTCGCGGAAGACGTATTCGCGCGCGTGTCGTTCGTGCTGTCGGCGAAGGTGCTCGATCCGCAGTTCCAGGGGCAGATCAAGGAGCGCCTGAACAGCCGCGACGCGGTGAAGCTCGTGTCGTCGTTCTCGCGTCCGGCGCTGGAGCTGTGGCTGAACCAGCACGTCGAGCACGGCAAGAAGCTCGCCGAACTCGTGATCAAGCAGGCCCAGGCGCGCACGCGCGCGGGCCAGAAGGTCGAGAAGCGCAAGAGCTCGGGCGTCGCGGTGCTGCCCGGCAAGCTGACCGACTGCGAGACCGAGGACATTACGCGCAACGAGCTGTTCCTCGTCGAGGGCGACTCGGCGGGCGGTTCCGCGAAGATGGGCCGCGACAAGGAATACCAGGCGATCCTGCCGCTGCGCGGCAAGGTGCTGAATACCTGGGAAACCGAGCGCGACCGCCTGTTCGCGAACAACGAGGTGCACGACATCTCGGTGGCGATCGGCGTCGATCCGCACAGCCCCGATGAAAGCGTCGACCTGTCGAACCTGCGCTACGGCAAGATCTGCATCCTGTCGGACGCGGACGTCGACGGCTCGCACATCCAGGTGCTGCTGCTCACGCTGTTCTTCAAGCATTTCCCGCAACTGATCGAGCGCGGCCACGTGTGCGTCGCGCGGCCGCCGCTGTTCCGTGTCGATGCGCCGGCACGCGGCAAGAAGGCGGCGCAGAAGCTCTATGCGCTCGACGAGGGCGAACTGGAAGCGATTCTCGACAAGCTGCGCAAGGACGGCGTGCGCGAGACGCAATGGAGCATCAGCCGCTTCAAGGGGCTCGGCGAAATGAGCGCCGAGCAGCTGTGGGATACCACGATGAACCCCGACACGCGCCGCCTGATGCCGGTGAAGCTCGGCGAACTCGACTACGAGGCGACCGTCGCGCGCATGACGATGCTGATGGGCAAGGGCGAGGCAGCCGCGCGACGCGGCTGGCTCGAGGAAAAGGGCAACGACGTCGAAGCGGACATTTAAGCCGGGAATCCGCGCGGCCGGGCATGACGCCCGGCCCGGCCTCACGCCACTTACGAATACGGAATTCAGATGGACGACAACACCTCCGATCTCTTTGCCGACTCCGGCGCGCCAGAGAGCGATGCGCTGACGCTCGGCAACTACGCGGAGCAGGCGTATCTCAGCTACGCGGTCAGCGTCGTGAAGAGCCGCGCGCTGCCCGACGTGTGCGACGGCCAGAAGCCGGTGCAGCGCCGGATCCTGTTCGCGATGAACGAAATGGGCCTCGGCCCGGACGCGAAGCCGGTGAAGTCGGCGCGCGTCGTGGGCGACGTGCTCGGTAAATACCACCCGCACGGCGACCAGTCGGCGTACGACGCGCTCGTGCGTCTCGCGCAGGATTTCTCGCTGCGCTACCCGCTGATCGACGGGCAGGGCAACTTCGGCTCGCGCGACGGCGACGGCGCGGCGGCGATGCGATACACCGAAGCGCGGCTCACGCCGATCTCGAAGCTTCTGCTCGACGAGATCGACCAGGGCACGGTCGACTTCATGCCGAACTACGACGGCTCGTTCGAGGAGCCGAAGACGCTGCCGAGCCGCATGCCGTTCGTGCTGCTGAACGGCGCGTCGGGTATCGCGGTCGGTCTTGCCACCGAAATCCCGTCGCACAACCTGCGCGAGGTCGCGGCGGCGGCGGTCGCGCTGATCCGCAATCCGAAGCTCTCGCATGCGGAGCTGATGAACCTGATCCCCGGCCCGGATTTCCCGGGCGGCGGCCAGATCATCTCGAGCGACACGGAAATCGCGGCGGCCTATGAAACCGGCCGTGGCAGCCTGAAGGTGCGCGCACGCTGGAAGATCGAGGATCTCGCGCGCGGCCAGTGGCAACTGGTCGTCACCGAGCTGCCGCCGAACACGTCGGGCCAGAAGGTGCTCGAGGAAATCGAGGAGCTGACGAACCCGAAGCTCAAGCTCGGCAAGAAGACGCTCACGCCCGAGCAGCTCAACACGAAGAAGGCGATGCTCGACCTGCTCGACGCGGTGCGCGACGAGTCGGGCAAGGAAGCGGCGGTGCGGCTCGTGTTCGAGCCGAAGTCGCGCACGATCGACCAGACGGAATTCGTGAACACGCTGCTCGCGTACACGAGCCTCGAGTCGAACGCGACGCTGAACCTCGTGATGATCGGCGCCGATGGCCGGCCGGGCCAGAAGGGCCTGCTGACGATCCTCGACGAATGGGTGAAGTTCCGCCAGCTGACGATGACGCGCCGTTGCCGCCATCGTCTCGCGAAGGTCGACGACCGCATCCACATCCTCGAAGGGCGGATGATCGTCTTCCTGAACATCGACGAGGTGATCCGCATCATCCGCGAGTCGGACGAGCCGAAGGCCGCGCTGATGAGCGCGTTCGGCCTCAGCGAACGGCAGGCGGAAGACATTCTCGAAATCCGGCTGCGCCAGCTCGCGCGGCTCGAGAAGATCAAGATCGAGAAGGAACTCGAAGCGCTGCGCGACGAGAAGGCGAAGCTCGAGGAACTGCTCGCGAACGAAAGCGCGATGAAGCGGCTGATGATCAAGGAGATCGAGGCCGACGCGAAGCAGTACGGCGACGATCGCCGCACGCTGATCCAGCAGGAAAAGCGCGCGACGTTCGAGGCGAAGGTGGTCGACGAACCGGTGACGGTGGTCGTGTCGCAGAAGGGCTGGGTGCGTGCGCTGAAGGGCCACGGGCTCGACCCGGCAGGTTTCACGTTCAAGGCCGGCGACCATCTGTACGCGGCGTTCCAGTGCCGCACGCCGGACCGCCTGATCGCGTGGGGCAGCAGCGGCCGCGTGTATTCGGTCGACGTGTCGGTGCTGCCGGGCGGGCGCGGTGACGGCGTGCCGGTCACGTCGCTGATCGAGCTCGAATCGGGCTCGCACCTGATGCACTACTACGCGGCGCCGGCCGACCAGCAACTGCTGCTCGCGTCGAGCAACGGCTTCGGCTTCCTCGCGAAGGTCGGCGACATGGTGAGCCGCGTGAAGGCCGGCAAGTCGTTCATGACCATCGATGCGGGCGCGGTGCCGCTCGCGCCGATGCCGGTGCTGCCGAACGCGACGCAGGTCGCGTGCCTGTCGAGCGGCGGCCGCCTGCTGGTGTTCGGGATGGACGAGATGAAGACGCTGTCCGGCGGCGGTCGCGGCGTGATCCTGATGGCGCTCGACGACAAGGAAACGCTCGTTCAGGCGCTCGCTATCGATCCGGCCGGCGTCGTGCTGATCGGTACCGGCCGCGGCGGCAAGGCGCAGGACGAGACGCTGTCGTATGCGGGGCTGGCGCCGCACGTCGGCAAGCGCGCACGCAAGGGCCGCGCACCGGAGACGAAGCTCAAGGTCGTCAACGAGCTGCGTCCGCTGCTCGGCTGACGCGACGCACGATCGATCGACCGGTTCAGCCGCGATCGAAGGCCGCACCTCCGCTTCGGCGGGCGTGCGGCCTGTTTTTTTGAGCGGGCATTCGGGTAAGCAAGCGTGGCGCTGTCACGCGGAACTTGCAAAATAGTGTGAAATCGCGCCTGGGGTCTGAACCGGGCGGCGACAATCCGGTCGAACGTCGCTCGATGCCGCGTGCGACGCGGCCGTTCGCCGTACCCCACTCCTCACAGGATTGCCGTCATGTCCCATGCTGTCTCCGTCGCGCTGTTTCTTCATCTGCTGGCCGTCGCCGTGTGGGTGGGCGGGATGGTCTTCGCCAACTTCTGCCTGCGTCCGGCGCTGTCCGACCTGTCGCCGCAGCTTCGGTTGCCGCTGATCGAAGGCGTGTTCGGCCGCTTCTTCAACTGGGTGTCGGGTGCCGTGATCGTGATCCTGCTGTCCGGCGGCTTCCTGCTCGTGGAATTCGGCGGCGCGCACGCAACGTGGTCGCTGCACGCGATGGCCGGGCTCGGCGTCGTGATGATGCTGATCTTCGGGCATATCCGGTTCGCGCTGTTCCCGCGCATCCGTCGTGCGGTGCAGGCGCAGAAGTGGCCCGACGGCGCGCGCGCGGTGAATACGGTGCGCCTGCTCGTCCTCGTGAACCTCGTGCTCGGCGTCGTGACGATCGGCGCGGCGGTGTTGTCGCGCAGTTTCTGACCTGTCGGTGCCGGCCGGCGCGCAGCCGCCGGCGCATCGGCCTGCTTCGCTACGCGGCCAGCATCGCATCGAGCAGCCATGAGCCGACCGGGCCGAGCGGCCGGTTGCGCGACCAGACCGCATCGACCCGCACGCGGCGCGGCCAGCCGCGCGCACGCAGTTCGCACAGGCGATCGCGCGCAAAGTGGTCGACCATCCAGCGCGGCAGTTCGGCCCAGCCGAACCCCTGCACGGCCATCTCCAGCAGCATCAGGTAGCTCGGCGCCAGCCAGTGGTGCGTGCCGACGACGATCCGGTCGCCGGTGCCGCGACCTTCCGGTTTCACATAGGTATTGAGGCGCAGTTCGCGCACGTCGCGCAGCGCGGCGTGCGGCACGTCGGCGTCGCCGTATTCGGCGAGCGCGTGCATGCGGCCGACGAACAGCCCGATCTCCGATTCCTCCGCGATCGTCGCCGCGCCGATGTCGGCCGGGTAGGCCGCGCGCGCGGCCATCAGCCCGAGCTGCGCGCGTCCCTGCTGGATCAGGTCGAGCACGTCGTCGTGCTCGGCGATCTGGCATTCGAACTCGAGCGCCGGAAAGCGCCGCTCGAGCGCCATCAACGTTTCCTCGTAGCGCTTCGACTGGTACGTATCGGACACGACGAGCGTCAGCCGCGCTTCCTCGCCGCGCGCGAGCCTTGCGGCCGTGCGGTCGATTGCCGCGCCGGCCTCGAGTGCGCGCTGCACCTGCGGCAGCAGCGTCCGCCCGGCGTCGGTCAGCGTCGGCGCGCGCGTCGAGCGGTCGAACAACTGCACGCCGAGATCGATCTCGAGGTTCGCGATCGCCTCCGACACGGTCGACTGGCGCTTGCCGAGCTTGCGCGCGGCGGCCGTGAACGAACCGAGCAGCGCGGCTTCGGCGAATGCGAGCAGGGCTTCGGGGGCGTGGCGCATGCGGCGCTCCTGATGGCGTTATATCGGAAAAACCGATGATATCAAACTAGATTCATACGGTTGCGCCGATCAAAATGGCCGCCATCAACGAAGCAGACGAATCGGAGGGAATCATGAAACAGGTCAACAAAACGGTGACGGAACGGTTGCTGCATGCACTGACGTTCGAACTGGTCGCGATCGCGCTGTGCGCGCCGCTCGGCGCGTGGCTGCTCGACATGCCGGTGTCGCACGTCGGCGTGCTGACGGTGATGGTGTCGCTGATCGCGATGGCGTGGAACATGGTGTTCAATACGCTGTTCGACCGCGTCGAGCGGCGCGCGGGGTGGTCACGCACGCTCGGCGTGCGGATCGCGCATGCGGCCTTGTTCGAGCTCGGCCTCGTCGTGCTGGTGGTGCCGGTCGCCGCGTGGTGGCTGAACGTGAGCCTCGTCGAGGCGCTGCTGCTCGACCTCGGTATCGTGCTGTTCTTCCTGCCTTACACGTTCGCCTTCAACCTTGCGTACGACGCGCTGCGCGCCCGCTGGATGGCACGCCGGGTCGCGGTGCAGGCAGGGTAAGGACGGGCGAATGCCGGTCAAGGCCGACGGGGCGGCGGCTGCCGCCCGTCAGCGCGCGGCGGCCCACAGCCACACGCCGCACGCAACCGCGACCGTGCCGTACACGGCATAGACGGGCACCTTGAAGCGCGCGAAGCAAAGCGTCGCGAAGGCGCCTGTCAGCCAGTAAACGGGGTCGGCCGGTTCGCGGTGCAGGATCCTCACGACCGCGACGACGAGAAAACCCGTGGTCGCCGCGCGCAGCAGGCGCATCCCGTGCTCGAAACGCGAATGGCGCTTGAGCCGGGACAGATGGTTCTGCGCAAACACGACGAGGCAGCCCGACGGAATGAACAGCGCGGCCGTCGCGAGCAGCGCGCCGACCCAGCCGTCGGTCAGGTAGCCGAGAAACGGCACGACGTTCAGCAGCGGCCCCGGCGCGACGGGCGACAGCGCGAACGCAAGCGTGAAGTCGTGATCGGAGATGCCGGTTGCCGGCGTGACGAACAGCGTCTTGAGCACGGGCAGCGCGGAAAAGCCGCCGCCGAACAGCGTCATGCCGGCGCCGGCGAGGCGCGGCCACAGCAGCGTCGCCTGGTAATCGCCGGGCAGCGGCACCGCGAACAGCGTGACGAGTACGCCGAGCAGCACGAGCAGGTTGCGGTCGCGGGCCGACAGCGTGAAATCGACCGCGTCGCGCTGCGGCGGCCCGGTCAGCCAGCCCGCCGCGAATGCGGCGAAAAGAATCCCGACGAAAGCGGCCGGATTATGCGCGAAAGCAAGCAGAATCGTCGACAGCGCGGCGATCAGCTGTTCGCCCCGTGTGCGCGCGAGCGAGCGCAACTGCTTGACCCACGTCACGCCGATCAGTGCGGCGAGCACCATCCCGAAGTGATTGATCAGCATCGGCGCCGCCAGCGAGCGCACGAATGGCGTCCGATAGAAGATCGCGAACAGCGTCATCAGGATGGAGAAGGGCAGCACGCTCGCGATGCCGGCAACCCATGCGCCGACGCGGCCATGCAGTATCTGGCCGACCTGTACCGCCACGTTGCAGCCTACGGGGCCCGGCACGAGCCAAGCCAGCGCGACGAGATCGCCGAATACGTGAGGCTCGATGCGCTGCAGCCGCTCCACGTAGTGGCGTTCGAGCTGCGCCATCATCGAAAGTCCGCCCCACGAGACCGCCGAAATGCTGGCAACGACCTTGAACAGGTCCCACAGGGAAGCCTGTGCCTGTTCGACATCAGCGGTCGCTTCGATTTCGACGGTTGTCATCTTGGTGGTATGGGCTCGGGGCCCGATCTCTCGCGTATGGCCATGCCGGCGGCCCGCCGACACGTTGCCCCTCCCGATTGTCCGCCGCGCATCGTGACACGACCATGAGCGAAAACGCTAGTTCATGAACCGAACAATCGGATCGGAAAACGAAACAATGACGGTGCACGCAACGCCCGCCACGGCTACGGTGCGCTTACGCGCCCGTGCTGCCCGTCGCGCGGTGCGCGATCACGTTCGGTGAATCGCTGCGCACGCCGAAGCGTGCGATCAGCGCGGGAATCGCGTCGGCCGGCACCGGTCGCGAGAACAGGAAGCCCTGCGCCTCGATTTCGCCGAGCGCGGACAGCCACGTGATCTGCTCCTCGGTTTCCGTGCCCTCGACGACGACGGTCAGCCCGAGCGAGCGCGCGAGATGCACGATCGACGACACCATCACGCACACGCTGCGATCGTTCGGGATCGCCTGCACGAACGAGCGGTCGACCTTCAGCGTGTCGACGGAGAAGCGATGCAGGTACGACAGCGACGAATAGCCGGTGCCGAAATCGTCGAGTGCGATCCGGATGCCGAGTTTCTTCAGTGCGACGATCTTCTCGGACACGAGCTCCGGATATTCCATCATCGCGGTTTCGGTGATCTCGATTTCGAGCCGGTTCGCGTCGATGCCGGTTTCCTGCAGCGTGCTCGAGATCGTCTCGATCAGGTCGCCGCGCCAGAACTGCACCGGCGAGATGTTGACCGCGAGCGTCAGCGTATCGTGGCCCTCGTCGCGCCAGCGCGCGATCTGCTCGCACGCGGTGCGGATCACGAAGTCGCCGATCGGCACGATCAGGCCGGTCGATTCGGCAATCGAAATGAATTCGTTCGCGGAGATGATCCCGTGCTCCGGGTGATCCCAGCGCGCGAGCGCCTCGAAGCCGGTGATGTGGCGGTGCGTGAGGTCGATCTTCGGCTGGTATGCGAGGAACAGCTGCCCCTCGGCGAGCGCGACGCGGAGTTGCTGTTCCCAGCGCATCAGGTGGTCGGCGCGGTGCGACAGGTGCGGCGCGTAGAACTGGTAGCAGTTCTTGCCGGCGTCCTTCGCGCTGTACATCGCGAGATCGGCCTTCTTCAGCAAGTCGATCTCGCTTTCGTTCGCGACCGTGTGCAGCGCGATGCCGATGCTCGCGTGCAGGACGAACGAGCTGCCGCGCACGTCGAACGGCTCGCTGAACATCCGGATGATCGCTTCCGCGAGCCGCACCGCGCGCCGCTCGACGTCGTCGCCCTTCATCACGACGACGAACTCGTCGCCGCCGATCCGCGCGAGCGAGCCTTCGTCGCCGACCGCATCGGCCAGGCGCGACGCGGTCATCTGCAGCACGATGTCGCCGGCGTTGTGGCCGAGCGTGTCGTTGACGGTCTTGAAGTTGTCGAGGTCGATGAACAGCAGCCCGAGCCGCGACAGGCTCGTCGGCATCGACACGTCGTTGCGCAGCCCGCGCAGCGTCGCATAGCGGTTCGCGAGGCCGGTGAGCAGGTCGTATTCGGCGAGCTGCGTCATTTCCCGCTCGCGGCCGAGCAGCTTGCCGATCAGCCCCGTCGCGACGCCGAAGAACGCGAGCATCGCGAGCGTGATGAAGCTCGTCATCAGCAGGTAGACGTTGCGCGTGTGGTAGTAGTCCGCGAATTCCTCGGTCTGCGACAGCCCGACCATCACCGCGAGCGGGTAGCCGTCGAGGTGGCGGTACGACACGATGCGCGTCACGCCGTCGATCGGGTCGATGATCGTGCCCGTCACGCGCTCGGCGATCGGGTAGACGCCCGACGCCGAAAACGCGCCCGGCGCGTTGCTGACCGAGCCCGTGCGCCGCGCGAGCACGCCGCCCGTATCGGACACGACCGCGATCACGCCTTCCTTGCCGATCGCCGCGTTGTTGTAGAAGTCGTTCGTGAAGTAGCTCGGGTCTTCCGACACGACGACGATGCCCGCGAAGCTGCCGTCCGGGTTGTTCAGGCGGCGTGTCATCTGCAGCGTCCAGTGGCTCGATACGCGGCCGAGCACGGGCTTGCTGATGAAGAGGCGGTCGTCGTTGTGCGCGAGGTGGACCTTGAAGTGCTCGCGGTCGGACAGGTTGATCGGCTGCGGATGCAGCTCGGCCGTGTTCGCGAACAGGATGCCCTTCGCGTTGACGAGCGACACCTGGATCAGCGTGTCGCTCGGCACGACGCCTTTCTCGACGGCGCTCGCGAGGTTGAAGCGCGCGGGGGACTTCTCGAATTCGAACTTGACGAAGCGGGTGATCTGGTCGACCTGGTGGATCGCCTTGACCGTATGCTGCTCGAGCGCGGAGGACAGGATCGCCGCGGAAGCCGCCGCCTCCTTGTAGGCGCTGTCCTTTTCCACCGAGAGACGCGCGATGATCACAGCCCACAGCAGCGCAAGCGCCAGCATCCCGAGCAGCGGGATCGCAAATAGCGCACGCCGGCGCGATTTGCGCGGCGCGCGAAGCGGCCGGGTCGGCGGCGTGTGGTTGGACCGGGCGGAGCTCATCGAAGAGGGTGGCGTCCTGCTCGCGTGCGCCATCCGTCAGGATGGCTGGCTATGGTTCGGGTTGTCCCGACGTCTGTTCGTTCGCGGGACACGCAACCATGGACAGACCTCCGAAACAACGGATTAGGCCCGATATTACTGGCTGGAACGTTTTTGCGATAGTTGGGCGAAGCGTAGGGGGCGCCGGGCGGGCCGGCGCCATCGCACATCGCGAAATGTCACACGGGTGACAGGAAGGTGCCGTCGACGACCGTGACGACGTGGCCGCCGATCCAGGTGGTGCCGTCTTCGGCATAGCTGACGAAGATGCGGCCGTCGCGGCCGATCGCCGTACCCTGGCGGGCCGTATACGACGGGCCGGGGCGTCGCTCCTGCCGCGTCAGCAGCCCGGCCAGCGCGGCGTTTGCGCTGCCGGTGACGGGATCCTCGCCGAAGCCGAAGTTGCCGCCCGTCATCAGGCAGCGGATTTCGAACGTCGCGGGGCCGCCTTCGGCGTGCGGGGCGTAGACGGCGAGGCCGTCCATGCCGTAACGGTGCGTGAGCGCCTCCAGCGCGGCCGGATCGGGCGACAGGCCGATGCACGCGTCGGCCGACTTCAGCCGCACGACCAGCCACGGCGCGCCGTTGTCGACCGCGCACGGCTCGGCTTCCAGGTCGATCGCGTCGCTGCGCAGCGCGGCAGCCAGCGCCGCGTAGTCCGAACGGTCGAGCGGCGTGACGCGGGCCGGCGGCGCGGCGAACGCCCAGCCGTCGGCCTGCTCGCGCAGCGCAACCAGGCCGACCCCGCACTGCTGGATCAGCCGGCCCGGCGTACGCGGCCGCGCGCCGCTTTCCAGGAACGCATGCGCGGTGCCGAGCGTCGGGTGGCCGGCGAACGGCAGTTCACCGGCCGTCGTGAAGATCCGGACGCGGTAGTCGGCTTCCGGATCGGTCGGCGTGCAGACGAACGTGGTTTCCGACAGGTTCGTCCAGCGGGCGATCTCGAGCATGGCGTCGTCGTCGAGCGAATCGGCGTCGAACACCACGGCGAGCGCGTTGCCCTTGAACGGCACCGACGTGAACACGTCGACCTGCTTGAAGCGGACGAGACGGCCGGGCACTGCGTTGCCCCCGTTACGCAACTTCGGCGATCAGCTCGATCTCGACGCACGCGCCGAGCGGGATCTGCGCGACGCCGAAAGCCGAGCGTGCGTGCTTGCCCGCGTCGCCGAACACTTCGGCGATCAGTTCCGACGCGCCGTTCGTCACGACGTGCTGTTCGGTGAAGTCGAGCGTCGAGTTGACGAGGCTCATCAGCTTGACGATGCGCGTGACCTTGTTCAGGTCGCCGGTGTGTGCGTGCAGCGTCGCGAGCAGGTCGATCGCGATCGAGCGCGCGGCCGCCTTGCCGTCTTCCGTCTGCAGATCCGCGCCGAGCTTGCCGGCCCAGACCTTGCCGTCCTTCTTCGCGATGTGGCCCGACAGGTAGACCGTATTGCCGCTTTGCGCGCTCATCACGTAGGCGGCGGCCGGTGCGCCGGCGGTCGGGAGCTCGATGCCGAGCGACTTCAGCTTGTCGTAGACGTTAGCCATGGATTCGATTCCTCGTAGAGAGTCGTGACAGGAAAAAGGGGATCAGAGGCGCTCGCGCAGCAGCTTGCCGAGGCGAGCGACGCCTTCCTCGATCTTCTCGGGCGGCACCGTCACGAACGACAGGCGCAGCGTGTTCTGCTGCGCGTTGTCCGCGAAGAACGGCGCGCCCGGCACGAAGGCGACGTGGTTGTCGACGGCCGCGGCGAGCAGCTTCATGCTGTCGATCTGCGCGGGCAGGTTCACCCAGATGAACATCCCGCCTTCCGGCCGGTTCCACGTGACGCCTTCCGGCATGTGGCGCTCGAGCGAGCCGAGCATCGCGTCGCACTGCGCGCTGTACAGCTCGCGGATCGTCGGGATGTGCTCGTCGAGGAAACCGTCCTTGATCACTTCGTGCGCGATGCGCTGCGTGAGCGTCGGCGTGTGCAGGTCGGTGGCCTGCTTGGCCTGCACGAGCTTGAAGTGGAGTTCCTCGGGCGCAATGATGTAGCCGATCCGCAGGCCCGGCGCGAGCACCTTCGAGAACGTGCCGAGGTGCACGACGTGATCGGGCGCCATCGACAGCATCGTCGGCAGCGGCTCGCCGCGGTAGTTCAGCGCGCCGTACGGATCGTCTTCCAGCACCGGGAACGGGCTCGACTGCGCGAACGCGGCGAGCGCGCGGCGGCGCTCGACGGGCAGGCGGCGGCCGGTCGGGTTCTGGAAGTTCGGCTGCGCGTACAGCAGGCGCGCGCCTTGCGTGAGTTCCGGCGTCAGGCCTTCCGGCAGCAGGCCCTGCTCGTCGGTCGGCACCTGCACGTAGCGCGGCTCGTACAGCGAGAACGACTGCAGTGCGCCGAGGTAGGTCGGGGTTTCGACGAGGATCGGGCTGCCCGGATCGACGAGCGCCTTGCCCAGCAGGTCGAGCGCCTGCTGCGAGCCGGTCGTGATCAGCACCTGCGACACGCGCACGCTGTAGCGCTCGGCGATCCATTCGCGCAGCGGCAGGTAGCCTTCGGTCGCGCTGTACTGGAGCGCGGCGGCCGGCGCGTCGCGCAGCACGCGATCGGCGGCGGCGCGCATGCGTTCGGCCGGGAACGTCGCAGGGGCGGGCAGGCCGCCGGCGAACGAGATGACCTCGGGGCGTTCCGTGACCTTCAGGATTTCGCGGATCGCAGAGCTCGTCAGCTTGCGGGCGCGTTCGGAAAGCTGCCAGTGCGGCGGATGCAGGTCGCTCGGATTCATAGTCTCCTCGTTCGGATATCGTGGTCAGTCAAGAAAGGTCGTTCGGGCAAATCGCTTCGACGCTGCCGGGTGGGCATGCGCGAGCGCGATCGAGCCTTCGCGGCCGGGTGGGCAAAACCGATCAGGCAAAACGTCCATTATGGCGCACCTGTTCAGCCGGCGCGAGCCGGTTGCGCGGCCGTGGCAACCGCCGAGCGGCGCCCGAGCACCACGGTGGCGATCACCGCGGCCGCGAACAGCCACGTGGACGACGTGACCGTTTCGCCGAACAGTAGCGCGGAAAAGGCGATCGTGAAGAAAATCTGCAGCAGTTGCACCTGGCCCACGCGCGCGATGCCGCCCATCGCGAGCCCCGCGTACCACGCGAAAAAGCCGATGAATTGCGAAAAGAGGGTCACGTAGCCGAAGGCGAGCCACGTGCGCAGGGCGAGCGGGCCCGGATGCGCGGCATGCTGCATCCATGCGAGCCAGCCGACCGGCAGCACGAGGAACGGCGCGGACACGACGAGCGCCCAGCAGATCACCTGCCAGCCGCCGATCTGGCGCGCGAGGCGCGCGCCTTCCGCATAGCCGAGCGCGCCGATGCCGACCGCGACGAGCATCAGCGCGTCGCCGGCCTGCACGGTGCCGCCGCCGTCGCGCAGCGCGAACGCGATCACGAGTGCGCTGCCGGCCACCGCGCTGGCCCAGAACGCCTTCGACGGCCGCTCGTGCGACAGCCATGCCGCGTACAGCGCGACGAATAGCGGCTGGAGGCCGTTGACCACTGCGCCGTGCGACGCCGGTACCGATTTCATCGCCCACGCGGAGAACACCGGATACGCGATGATCACGCCCGCCGACGTGATCGCGAGGCTTTTCAGTTGCGCGCGGGTCGGCAGCGGCTCGCGGCGCCACCACAGCAGCAGGCCGGCCGGTACGGCGGCGGCGAGCGCGCGGCCGAGCCCGTTGAGCAGCGGATGGAGTTCGGAGACGACGATCCGCGTCATCGGCAGCGTCAGGCTGAAGATCATGACGCCGATGAGGCCGAGCAGCATGCCTCGGGTTTCGCGCGAATTCATGGGGTAAGTGTCTCCGTGTTGCCGGTATTGGGGTGGGGGCGGGGCGGCGGGAGCTCAGCGCAGCGTGCGCGGGCCCTGCGGCGTGTCGAATTCGGCGACGAGCGCGGGCGGGCCGTCGGCGGCTTCGAGGTCGAGCAGATGGGCGGCGCCGAGCCAGTCGAGCTGCTCGCGGACGGCGTCGGCACGCGGGTGGGTGCCCTTGAGCGCCTTCAGCGCGATGCCGTGATCCGGCAGCGACTCGGCCGGGTGGCGCGGGCTGTCCCACTGGATCAGCGACGGCACGAGCCCGTCGCCCGCGCCTTGCCACGCGGGGAATGCGCCGTCGTCGGGCACGGTGAGGCCCCAGCTCAGGTCGCCGCGCCGCATCGCGACCACGGGCGCGATGCGTGCCGGGTACTGGCTCTGCCACAGCGCGAGCTGGCGCGGACGGTCGACGCGCGCGACCCAGTGCGCGAGAAACGGGCCTTGCGCGAGCCGCGCTTGCATGGCCGGCTCGTCGAGCGCGAACAGCCGGGCGCGCGGCGGCTCGGCGCCGTCGTTCGGCGCCGGCGCGTCGGGGTCGATCGCGATCACCTCGAGGTACAGCCCGCCCCACGCGCCGAACAGCGCGTTGTGGGTTCGCATCAGCGGGTGGCGGCCGCCGCCGGCCGGTTCGATGCCGAGCGCGTCGGCGACATGGCGTACGCCTTCGTCGAGCGTGCGCGCGGCGATCACGAGATGGTCGAGTGTCAGGGAGCGGGCTGGCATGAACGTCGGTCGGGAAGCGAAAGTGTCATGGTGGGCAGGCGAGGCGCCGGGCGATGGCCGGACCGGCCGGCGTACCGGCCGCGATGCGGGCCGGTGGGCGCGGTGCCGGGTGCGGCGGTGCCGGAACGGCGGCCGCACGGTCGCCAGTCCGGTCAACTGTAATCGTCGCTACCGGCACAGTAACGGTACAATCGGCGCGATAGCCTTCGGTACAGTTGGAGCTGCCGCCCATGTCCACCGTTCCACTCGCCCAGATTCCCGCGCCGCACGATACGGCCACGCTCACGCTCGTCGACCAGCTGGTCCAGTGGGCGCGGCGGCGTATCGACGAACGCGTGTTCCGGCCCGGCATGCGGATGCCGTCGATCCGCAAGCTCGCGCTCGACAAGAGCGTATCCCGCTTCACCGTCGTCGAGGCCTATGAGCGGCTCGTCGCGCAGGGCTATCTCGACTCGCGGCGCGGCTCGGGTTTCTACGTGCGCGAGCGCACGGCCGCCGGCCCGCAGCCGGCCGACAGCGTCGCGCGCGTGGCCGAGGCCGCGCCGGTGCACAACACGATCGACGTTGTCTGGCTGCTGCGCAACATGCTGCACACTGTCAGCCCGGAAAAGGGGCCGGGTCTCGGCTATCTGCCGGGCCGCTGGCTCGACGGCGAACTGATTACCGGCGCGCTGCGCGCGCTCGGGCGCCAGTCCGGCGCGCAGATGCTCGGCTTCGGCACCGCGCAGGGCTTCCTGCCGCTGCGCCAGCAACTGCAGACGCGCCTCGCCGAAGTGGAGATCGGCGCGAAACCCGAGCAGATCGTGCTCGTCTCGGGGATCACGCAGGCGATCGACCTGATTTCGCGGATCTACATGCGGCCTGGCGACGCGGTGATCGTCGGCGATCCGGCCTGGTTCCAGATGTTCGGCCGCTTCGCGGCGCAGGGCGCGCAACTCGTCGGGATGCCTTACACGCCCGACGGCCCCGATCTCGACGCGCTCGAAACCCTGGTGCAGATGTGGCGGCCGAAGATGCTCGTGATCAACTCGGTGCTGCAGAACCCGACCGGCACGTCGCTGTCGGCCGCGCAGGCGTTCCGGATCCTGAAGCTCGCGGAGGCGTACGACTTCCTCGTCGTCGAGGACGACGTGTACGGCGACCTGTGCCCGCCGAGCTATCCGGCCACGCGCCTCGCGAGCCTCGACCAGCTGAAGCGCGTGATCTACCTCGGCAGCTATTCGAAGACGCTCGCGGCGAACCTGCGGGTCGGCTATGTTGCGTGCGCGCCGGAGATCGCGAAGGCGGTCACCGACCAGAAGATGCTGGTCGGGATGACGACGCCCGAGCTCAACGAGCGCGTGCTCTACAAGATCCTGACCGAAGGGCATTACCGGCGCCACGTCGAGCGGCTGCGCGCGCGGCTCGACGGCGTGCGCGACAAGACCGCGCGGATGCTCGAGCGCACCGGGCTCGGCCTCTTCACGATGCCGGCGGCCGGGATGTTCCTGTGGGCCGACACGGGCGTCGACTCCGACGCGCTCGCGGCGGTCGCGCACGAGGCCGGCTTTCTGCTGACGCCGGGCAGCCTGTTCTCGCCGCAGCAATCGCCGTCGACGTGGATGCGCTTCAACGTCGCGAACTGCGGCGATCCGGCGCTGCCGGGGCTGCTGTCGCGCTATATCGATTCGGCCGTACGCCGCGCGTCGTGACCCGGCGCGGCACGCCGGCCCTTGAAATCGGGCATGCGATCCCCAGATACGCGCGCAAACCGCTTGCGCCAGGCGGTGGCCCTTCAGGGCCGTCCGGCATCGCGCGCCGGGCGCCTGCGCCACACCATTCAAGTTCAAGTAAGAGGAAACAGCATCCATGGCACATGAAACGATGAGCTTTCAGGCAGAGGTCAAGCAACTTCTCCACCTGATGATCCATTCGCTCTACAGCAACAAGGAAATCTTCCTGCGCGAACTGGTGTCGAACGCGTCCGACGCGGCCGACAAGCTGCGTTTCGAAGCGCTCGCGGACAACGCGCTGTACGAGAACGATCCGAACCTGCGCATCCGCATCGGCTTCGACAAGGCCGCCCGCACGATCACGATCGAGGACAACGGCATCGGCATGAGCCGCGACGAGGCGATCGCGAACCTCGGCACGATCGCGCGTTCGGGCACCAAGGAATTCTTCACGAAGCTGTCCGGCGACCAGCAGAAGGACGCGGCGCTGATCGGCCAGTTCGGCGTCGGTTTCTACTCGGGCTTCATCGTCGCGGACAAGATCACCGTCGAGACGCGCCGCGCGGGCCTGCCGGCGAACGAAGCCGTGCGCTGGGAAAGCGCGGGCGAGGGCGACTTCACGATCGACGCGATCGAGCGCGCGCAGCGCGGCACGACGATCACGCTGCACCTGCGCGAAGGCGAGGACGAGCTGCTGTCGTCGCACCGCCTGAAGTCGATCATCCAGAAGTATTCCGATCACATCGCGCTGCCGATCCTGATGCAGAAGGAAGAGTGGGATCAGGAAAAGGGCGAGATGGTCCTGAAGGACGAGGACGAGACCGTCAACCAGGCGAGCGCACTGTGGACGCGTTCGAAGAGCGACGTCACCGACGAGCAGTACACGCAGTTCTACCAGCACATCGCGCACGACCACCAGGATCCGCTCACGTGGACGCATAACCGCGTCGAGGGCCGCAGCGAATACACGCAGCTGCTGTTCGTGCCGGCGCACGCGCCGTTCGACCTGTGGAACCGCGACTACCGCGGCGGCCTGAAGCTGTACGTGAAGCGCGTGTTCATCATGGACGACGCCGAGCAGCTGCTGCCGCAATACCTGCGCTTCGTGAAGGGCGTCGTCGATTCGGCCGACCTGCCGCTGAACGTGTCGCGTGAAATCCTGCAGGAAAGCCGCGACGTGAAGGCGATCCGCGAAGGCGTGACCAAGCGCGCGCTGTCGATGCTCGAGGAACTCGCGAACGCGGAAGAGGATGCCGGCAAGGAGAAGTACAAGACGTTCTGGGGCGCGTTCGGCCAGGTGCTGAAGGAAGGCCTCGGCGAGGATCACGCGAACCGCGAGCGCATCGCGAAGCTGCTGCGCTTCGCGTCGACGCACGGCGACACCGACGCGCAGGACGTGTCGCTCGCCGACTACGTGTCGCGCATGAAGCCCGAGCAGAGCAAGATCTACTACGTGACGGCCGACACGTGGCAGGCCGCGAAGAACAGCCCGCACCTTGAAGTGTTCCGCAAGAAGGGCGTCGAGGTGCTGCTGCTGACCGACCGCGTCGACGAATGGATGCTGTCGTTCCTGCATGAATTCGACGGCAAGCCGCTCGCGAGCGTGGCGCGCGGCGACCTCGATCTCGGCGAGCTGAACGACGAAGAGAAGAAGGCGCAGGAAGAAGCGGGCGAGGCGATCAAGCCTGTCGTCGAGAAGATGAAGGAAGCGCTCGGCGACAAGGTGAAGGAAGTGCGCGTCACGTTCCGCCTGACCGATTCGCCGTCGTGCCTCGTCGCCGACGACAACGACATGAGCGGCTACCTGCAGCGGATGCTGAAGGCGGCCGGCCAGAATGCGCCGGCGATGCAGCCGATCCTCGAGATCAACCCGGAGCACGCGCTCGTCAAGCAACTGAAGGCCGACAGCGCCGATTTCGGCGACTGGGCCCATCTGTTGTTCGATCAGGCGCTGCTGGCCGAAGGCGGCATGCTGGACGATCCGGCGAGCTTCGTGAAGCGGACCAACGCGCTGCTGCTGTCGCGCGCCGCGTGAACGCGCGCTTGCGATTCGACGGCGGGCAGGCCGGCTGGCGCGAGACGCCGCGGCCTGGCTGCACGCTCGACCAGCGCGACTGGCTGACGCGCGGCGGATCGCTGACCGCGCACCTCGCGCGGCTCGGCCGCGTGAACGTGCGGGTGACGCGCGAGGCCGTCGACTGCCCGTGGTTCGACGAGCCGGACGCGCTCGCCAGTTCGCCGCGCGCGCCGATGTGGGTGCGCGAGGTGATCCTGTCGGTCGACGGCACGCCTTTTGTTGCCGCGCACAGCATCGCGCCGCTCGCGGCCAGCAAGGGCGTGTGGCAGGCAATGCGGCGGCTGCGCACGCGGCCGCTGGCCGAGTTGCTGTACAGCGATCCGCAGGTCGAACGTTCTGCGCTCGTCAGCCGGCGCGTGATCGCCGGCCATCCGCTGTACGCGCTCGCGAGCCATGCGCTCGGCGCGGGCGTGCGCGCGCCGCATGCGTTCGCTGCGCGACGCTCGGTGTTTCAGCGTCACGGCAAGCCGTTGATGGTCACCGAATGCATGCTGCCGGCGCTGTGGCGTCATCTCGATGCGCACGGCGACGGGCCCCGGTCCGTCGGGCCGCGTGGAGTCGCGTGATGCTGCAGGGGTTTGCGCCGGTCGTCGGGCCGGATACGCACACGATGATCCTCGGCAGCTTTCCGGGCGAGGCTTCGCTCGATGCCGCGCAGTATTACGCGCATCCGCGCAACCAGTTCTGGCGGTTGCTGGGGGCGGTGCTCGGCGAGCCGACGCTTCATGAACTGCCGTACGATGCACGGCTCGTGTGCGTGCTTTCGCATGGCATCGGCATCTGGGACGTCCTCGATGCATGCCATCGGAAAGGCAGTCTCGACTCGGCGATCCGGAATGCGAAGCCGAACGACTTCGATTCGTTGCGGGAACATGCGCCGTTGCTCAAGCGCGTGTGCTTCAACGGCAAGACGGCAGGGCGGTTCGCCGACGTGATCGGCCACGCCGGATACGACACGCTCGTGCTGCCTTCGTCGAGTCCGGCGAATGCAATGTTGTCGTTCGAGCAGAAGCTCGCGCAGTGGCGGCAGATTCGCGACTGATTGCGGCGTGAGGGGCGAGGCGGGCAGCCATCGTGCGCAACGCTCAATCGTCCTTGCCCCATCTCCATCTGGGCTTCTCGCCCTTGATCCAGCACACCATGGTCAGCAGTGCGACCAGCACCACGATGCACACGCCGTAGGCGAACGGTGAACGGTGAGGCGGCGCCAGCCATGCGCTCGCGATGATCCCGAGCGCGAACAGCACCAGCACGACCCAGCCCTGCCACGCAACCGGCAATCCCCAGCCCCATCCGTAGCGTTTCGCCGGAAACCAGATCTTCCTGTTGGTTGAGGTCATGTTTCCTCCTTCGAGCGATGAATGCCGTGTATCGCCAACGGGATTCGAAGTCGGGGGCAGCCGGGCGCGCCTCGCGGCTGCCATCCCCCACCAATGCTATCCTCTCGTCCGCTAAAACCAGCGTCACCCAGCGAGATTCAATCATGACCCGACTGATCAAGCGCGCGTCCGCCGAGGCGCGCGCGTTCAAGAATCGCAAGCCGTCCTCCTACAACGGCTCCGAAAAACTCCAGCCGCCGCGCGTGAAGCGCCGCCCGGACATCGACGAACGCGACGACGTGCCCGTGCTCGAAGCGCCGCGCAAGCCGCGCTTCGCGCCCGTCACGTTCTCGGAAGAGGGCGGTGTGCGCTTCCTGCACTTCGGCACCGAGTGGGTACAGGGTGCGATGCGGATCTCGAAGCCGCTGCACATCGAGCTCGAATACGCGCAGCAGATGATGGCGTGGCTGCTGTTCCTCGAAACGCCCGGGCGGATCGTCCAGCTCGGGCTCGGCACCGGCGCGCTGACCAAGTTCTCGCACCGCTTCCTCCCGCAGGCGAAGGTCGAGGCCGTCGAGCTGAACCCGGCCGTGATCGTCGCCGCGCGCACGATGTTCGCGATGCCGCCCGACGACGCACGTCTCGTCGTGCACGAAGCCGACGCGTGGGACTTCGTCAACGACCCGGCCAACCGCGGCACGACGGGCGCGATCCAGATCGACCTGTACGACGCGACCGCGCGCGGCCCGGTGCTCGACAGCGTCGCGTTCTACCGTGCGGTGCGCGGCTGCCTTGCCGACGCGGGCATCGCGACGATCAACCTGTTCGGCGACCATCCGAGCTTCGTGCGCAACATGAAGCACCTGAACGCGGCGTTCGATCATCGCGTGATCGCGCTGCCGGAAGTGCATGACGGCAACCGGATCGCGATCGCGTTCTCGGGCCCCGCGCTCGACGTGTCGTTCGCGCAGCTCGACGCGCGTGCGAAGCTGATCGAGGACACGCTGAAGCTGCCCGCACGCAAGTGGGTGAAAGCTTTGAAAGAAACGATCGGCGCGCGCGATACCTCGTTCGCGATCTGACGCTTCAGGCACCGGCGGCAGGCCGGTGCAACCACGCGGCAAGGGGCGGATCACCTCGGGTTCGCCCCCGCTTGACCGCGTGCTCGCGGCTCCTATACTGGCGCGAAGCCAGGGGAGCCGCAGCCTACCCGTTTTGCGCTCCTCTCGGCGCCGTACCCGCTCAACAAGATCGATAACCGGGAAAGAAGAGGAGACGTCATGGCTCACGATGCCGACGCCAACCGGGCCGCCAAGCGCTGGCTCTGGCTGCTGGTACTGCCGTTGATCGCGATGGTCTGGGTACCGTCGTACAGCAAGATCGAACCGCAGGTGTTCGGTTTTCCGTTTTTCTACTGGTACCAGCTGCTTTGGGTCTTCATCAGCGCGGTGATCACCGCGTTCGTGTACTTCAAGACCAAGAACGCGTGGAAGGCGAGCGGCCCGCAGGGAGGTGCACGATGAATCTCGGCGCAACCTTCGTCTTCGTCCTGCTGTTCATCGGCGTCACGATCATCGGTTTCCTGGCCGCGAACTGGCGGCGCGGCGATCTCGCCCATCTCGACGAGTGGGGCCTCGGCGGACGCCGCTTCGGCACGATCGTCACGTGGTTCCTGCTCGGCGGCGACCTCTATACGGCGTACACGTTCGTCGCGGTGCCCGCGCTCGTGTTCGGCGCCGGCGCGATGGGTTTCTTCGCGCTGCCCTATACGATCCTGATCTATCCGTTCGCGTTCGTCGTGTTCCCGAAGCTGTGGAGCATCGCGAAGCGGCACGGCTACGTGACGGCCGCCGACTTCGTCAACGCGCGCTACGGCAGCCGGATGCTCGCGCTCGCGATCGCGGTGACGGGCATCCTCGCGACGATGCCGTACATCGCGCTGCAGCTCGTCGGCATCGAAGTGGTGATCGGCGCGCTCGGTTTCGACACGACCGGCTTCGTCGGCGACCTGCCGCTGATCATCGCGTTCGCGATCCTCGCCGCGTACACGTACACGTCAGGCCTGCGCGCGCCCGCGATGATCGCGATCGTCAAGGACATCCTGATCTACATCACGATCGCCGCGGCGGTCATCGTGATCCCGGCGAAGCTCGGCGGCTTCGGACACATCTTCGCGAGCGTGCCGCCGGCCAAGCTGCTGCTGAAGGCGCCCGACGCGATGAGCCTGAACGGCTACAGCGCGTACGCGACACTCGCGATCGGCTCGGCGCTCGCGTTGTTCCTGTATCCGCACTCGGTCACGGCGATCCTGTCGTCGTCGTCCGGCAACTCGATCCGCCGCAACATGGCGATGCTGCCCGCGTACTCGTTCGTGCTCGGCCTGCTCGCGCTGCTCGGCTACATGGCGCTTGCGGCGGGCGTGAAGGACATGCCGCAGTACGCGCCTTACTTCAAGGCGTTCGGCCCGAACTTCGCGGTGCCCGCGCTGTTCCTCGAGTATTTCCCGTCGTGGTTCGTCGGCGTCGCGTTCGCGGCGATCGGCATCGGCGCGCTGGTGCCTGCGGCCATCATGTCGATCGCGGCCGCGAACCTGTACACGCGCAACATTCACCGCGAGTTCGTGAACCGCAACATGTCGCACGAGCAGGAGACGCACGTCGCGAAGCTTGTGTCGCTGATCGTGAAGGTCGGCGCGGTCGCGTTCATCCTCGGGCTGCCGCTGACCTATGCGATCCAGCTTCAACTGCTCGGCGGGATCTGGATCATCCAGACGCTCCCCGCGATCGTGCTCGGCCTCTACACGCGCGTGCTCGACCATCGCGGCCTGCTGGCCGGCTGGGCGGCCGGCATCGTGTGCGGCACGTGGATGGCGATTTCGCTGAAGCTGGCCGGATCGATCTTCACGATCCACCTGTTCGGTCTCGCGATTCCCGGCTACGCGGCCGTGTGGTCGCTGATCGTGAACCTGGTGGTGGCGGTGGTGGTGAGCGTGCTGGTGCGCGTGATGGGCATGGCGCATGCGGAGGATCGCACGCGGCCGGAGGACTATCTCGACGTCGTCGAAGGCTGAGGCGGACGACGCGCGGTAACGAAAACGCCCGCCACCGTGAGGTGGCGGGCGTTTTCCTGCGTCAGCCCTGCGCGCGTTTCGCGAGCTCCTCGCGCTGCGACAGGTCTTCGACGTTGACCATCCAGTGCACGCCGAAGCGATCCTTGGCCATCCCGAAGCCGAGCGCCCAGAACGTCTTGCCGAACGGCATCGTCACTTCGCCGCCGTCGGCGAGCGCATTGAACAGCTTCTGGCCTTCCTCGACCGTCTCCGGGTTCAGCGACAGCGAATAGCCGGCGTGCGCGGCGCCTGCCGGCTGGCTGCAGTCGCCGTCCGAGCACATGATCATCGAGTCGCCGATCGTGAAGCTCGCATGCATCACCTTGTCGCCCATCTCCGGTGCCATCGGGTAGTCGGGATTCGGCGGCGCGTCCTTGAAGTGCATCTTGAACATCGTCTTCGCACCGAGTGCCTTTTCGTAGAACTGAAGGGCTTCGTCGGCACGACCGTAGAACGTCAGGTACGGTTGAACTTGCATCGTTGTCTCCTGTGATGAGCCGGCCTGCGCATCTGCGCGGGTTCGGCGTCGAACAAGACTGACCGGGAAAAGGGGGGCATCGGGAGGCGGCCGCCGCACCCGTGACGTGGATTGTAGTGCGCGTGCTTGACGATGGAATGAAAAATAAAAACGGCCGCGAACATGACGTTCGCGGCCGTGTGCGTCGCGCTTGCCGACAGCTGCTGACGCGTATCGCGGCTCAGCGCAGCGAGTCGATCAGCTTCTCGAGCTTCACCGCATCGGCGGCGAATACGCGGATGCCTTCGGCGAGCTTTTCGGTTGCCATCGCGTCGTCGTTCAGCTGGAAGCGGAACGCTGCCTCGTCGATCGCGACGCGCGCGGCGGGCTTGTCGTGCAGCGCTTCCGGCGACAGCTTGCGCGTGACCGTCTCGTTGCTGTCCTGCAGCTTCTGCAGCAAATCGGGACTGATCGTCAGCAGGTCGCAGCCGGCGAGTTCGGTGATCTGGCTGGTCGTGCGGAAGCTCGCGCCCATCACTTCGGTCTTGTAGCCGAACGTCTTGTAGTACGTGTAGATGCGGCGCACCGACTGCACGCCCGGATCGTTCGCGCCGCCGTCCTTCTCTTCATTCCACTCCGCGCCGGCCTGCTTCTTGAACCAGTCGTAGATGCGGCCGACGAACGGCGAGATCAGCTGCGCGCCGGCTTCCGCGCAGGCGGCGGCCTGCACGAGCGAGAAAAGCAGGGTCATGTTGCACTTGATCCCGTCCTTCTGCAGCACTTCGGCCGCGCGGATGCCTTCCCACGTCGACGCGAGCTTGATCAGGATGCGCTCGCGGCCGATGCCGGCTGCTTCGTACAGCTTGATGAGCTCGCGGCCCTTGTCGATCGAGCGCTGGGTGTCGAACGACAGGCGCGCGTCGACCTCGGTCGACACGCGGCCCGGGATCAGCTTCAGGATCTCGGTGCCGAATGCGATCAGCAGGCGGTCGATGATGAAGTCGGTGCTTTCGTTGCGATGATCGCGGACGGTTTTCTCGAGGATCGGCTTGTACGCGTCCTTCTGGACGGCCTTCAGGATCAGCGAAGGGTTCGTGGTCGCGTCCTGCGGCTGGTATTGCGCAAGCTGCTGGAAATCGCCCGTGTCGGCGACGACGGTCGTGTACTGCTTCAGCTGGTCGAGTGCGGTAGTCATGGCGATTCGGAAGAAGGGCGCAAGGCGCCGGGTTCTCACGGGCCGCGCGAGCGCGGCGGCGAAGCGAAGCGGCGCCGGGCGCCGCTTCCAAGCCATCATTCTAGGCCCGATTCGCGTCGAGCACGTTTTGGCATGTCCGGCGAGCGCCGTGCCGCATTACGCGGGGCGGCGCGCGTTCAGGATCACCTGCGTGACGATCCCCGCGACGAGCCCCCAGAAGGCCGAGCCGATCGACAGCAGCGTGAGGCCCGACGCGGTGACCATGAACGTGACGAGTGCGGCTTCGCGCTGCTTCACGTCCTGCATCGCGTTCGCGAGGCCGCTCATGATCGAGCCGAACAACGCGAGCGCGGCGACCGACACGACGAGCGCCTTCGGCAGCGCCGCGAACAGCGCGGCGATCGTCGCGCCGAAGACGCCGGCGACCAGGTAGAACATGCCGCACCACACGGCGGCCGTGTAACGCTTCGCGTGATCCTCGTGCGCTTCCGGGCCCGTGCAGATCGCGGCCGTGATCGCCGCGAGGTTCACGCCGTGCGAGCCGAACGGCGCGAGCAGCAGCGATGCGAGGCCGGTGGTCGCGATCAGCGGCGACGACGGGGTCTGATAACCGTCCGCGCGCAGCACCGCGATGCCCGGCACGTTCTGCGACGCCATCGCGACGACGAACAGCGGAATGCCGATGCTGACGATCGACGCGATCGAGAACGCCGGCATCGTGAACACGGGCTTCGCGAACGCGATGTGAAAGCCGCTGAAGTCGAGCAGGCCGAGGCCGCCGGCCACCGCCGTGCCGACGATCAGCGTCGTCGGAATCGCATAGCGCGGCGCGAGCCGCTTGACGATCAGGTACGTGAAGAACATCGCGAGCACGAGCGCGGTCTGGAACTGCGCGGCGCGGAAGATCTCGATGCCGATCTCGAACAGGATGCCCGCGAGCAGGGCGGCGGCGATGCCGGCCGGAATCTTGCGCATCAGCGTGTCGAACAGCCCGCTCACGCCGACGGCCGTCAGCAGCACCGCGCAGACGACGAACGCGCCGATCGCCTCCGGGTAGGGCACGCCGGGCAGCGACGCGATCAGCAGCGCGGCGCCGGGCGTCGACCACGCGACGACGACGGGCGCGCGAAAACGCAGCGACAGGCCGATCGTCGTCAGCGCCATGCCGATCGACAGCGCCCAGATCCACGACGAGATCTGCGCATCGGTGAGGTGGGCGGCGCGGCCGGCCTGGAACATCAGCACGAGCGAGCTCGTGTAGCCGGTCATCATCGCGACGAAGCCGGCGACGAGCGCGGACACGGACGTATCGGCAAAAAAACGGCGGCCGCCGGCGCGGCTGGCGCTCGCGGTGGGCGAGGGGTTCATGCTATCTCCGGGGGGAGGCCGCTCGGAGGCGACCTTCGTGTCTTGGTGGGTGTCGTTACTTGCTGAGCGCGCGCATCGCGGTTTCGAGGCCCGCGAGCGTGAGCGGATACATGCGATGGCCGAGCAGGTCGCGGATCACCGCGACCGATTGCCGGTATTCCCATAGCCGCTCGGGCTCCGGGTTCAGCCATGCATGATGGGGGAACTGGTCGGCGAGGCGGCGCAGCCACACGGCGCCGGCTTCCGGGTTGTTGTATTCGACCGAGCCGCCGGGCTGCAGCACTTCGTACGGGCTCATCGTCGCGTCGCCGACGAAGATCAGCTTGTAGTCGGGCGTGAACTTGTGCAGCACGTCCCACGTCGCGGTGCGTTCCGAGTGGCGGCGGCGGTTGTTCTTCCACAGGTGGTCGTACACGCAGTTGTGGAAGTAGAAGAACTCCAGGTGCTTGAATTCGGCCTTCGCGGCCGAGAACAGCTCTTCGGTGCGCTTGATGTGATCGTCCATCGAGCCGCCGACGTCGAGCAGCATCAGCACCTTCACGTTGTTGTGGCGCTCGGGCACCATCCGCAGGTCGAGCCAGCCCGCGTTCGCGGCGGTGCTGCGGATCGTGCCGGGCAGGTCGAGCTCCTCGGCCGCGCCTTCGCGCGCGAAGCGGCGCAGCCGCCGCAGCGCGACCTTGATGTTGCGCGTGCCGATCTCGACGGAATCGTCGTAGTCGCGGTATGCGCGCGCCTCCCACACCTTGACCGCGGTGCGGTTGCCGTTCGACGGGCCGCCGATGCGCACGCCTTCCGGGTTGTAGCCGCCGTGCCCGAACGGCGACGTGCCGCCGGTGCCGATCCACTTGTTGCCGCCTTCGTGGCGCTCCTTCTGCTCGTCGAGCAGCGCCTTCAGGCGCTCCATCAGCTTGTCGAGCCCGCCCATCGCCTCGATCTGCGCCTTCTCCTCCGGCGACAGCTCGCGCTCGAGGCGCTTTTCGAGCCAGTCGAGCGGAATGTCGAACGCTTCGGACGGCAGCGCGGACACGCCGTGGAAATACGCGCCGAATGCCTGGTCGAACTTGTCGAAGTACTGCTCGTCCTTGACGAGCGTCATCCGTGCGAGGAAGTAGAACGCGTCGATCGACGGCGAGATCAGCCCGGCCTTCAGCGATTCGAGCAGCGTCAGGTATTCCTTCACCGAGACGGGCAGCTTGGCTGCGCGCAGCGCGTAGAAGAAATTGAGCAGCATGGCCGGGCCTTCGCGGGTGAGGGGGGATTACCGGTTGTGCCGGTTCATGTAGACGAGCCGCTCGAGCAGGCTCAGGTCCTGCTCGTTCTTCAGCAGCGCGCCCGCGAGCGGCGGCACGATCTGCTTCGCGTCCGCGCCGCGCAGCGCGTCGGCCGGGATGTTCTCGGCGAGCAGCAGCTTCAGCCAGTCGAGCAGCTCGGACGTCGACGGCTTCTTCTTCAGGCCCGATACGCCGCGCAATTCGAAGAAACTCTCGAGCGCCGCGCGCAGCAGCTCCTCGCGGATGTCGGGGAAGTGCACCGCGACGATCTTCTGCATCGTCGACGGGTCGGGGAACTGGATGTAGTGGAAGAAGCAGCGGCGCAGGAACGCGTCGGGCAGCTCCTTCTCGTTGTTCGACGTGATGATGACGAGCGGGCGGTGCTTCGCGCGGACCGTCTCGCGCGTCTCGTACACGTGGAATTCCATCCGGTCGAGCTCGCGCAGCAGGTCGTTCGGGAATTCGATGTCGGCCTTGTCGATCTCGTCGATCAGCAGCACGCTCGGGTGCTCGGCATCGAACGCCTGCCACAGCACGCCCTTGACGATGTAGTTCGAGATGTCCTTCACGCGCTCGTCGCCGAGCTGCGAATCGCGCAGCCGCGACACGGCGTCGTATTCGTACAGGCCCTGCTGCGCCTTGGTGGTCGACTTGATGTGCCACTGCAGCAGCGGCATGTCGAGCGCGGCGGCCACTTCCTCGGCGAGCATGGTCTTGCCGGTGCCGGGCTCGCCCTTGATCAGCAGCGGGCGTTGCAGCGTCAGCGCGGCATTGACCGCGAGCTTCAGATCGTCGGTGGCGACGTAGTGCGAGGACCCTTCGAAACGCATGGCGGCGCTCTTCTCAATCGCGAAAAAAACCCAGTATAAGTCAGAAGGGCTGTCCGGTTGGGCCGCGCCCGCGTATCGTTGCGGGACTGTGGCGGGGGCGCCTTGTGGACGGGTTCCCCGCCGACGCGGTACAATCTGGCCGTTTTTTTTGGCCTGCGTGGCGACCGACAAGCAAAACGGCGCGGGCCGTTGCCGCTTCGGCGCCAGTTTCCCCTCAAGCTAGGTTACAAGAGCTATGAACAAATTCGTCGGCAAACACGTCGTTGTCGCAGCGCTCGTGGCGCTCGCGGGCAGCGCGCAGGCGGCCGGTGTGGTCGGCAACCCGAAGGACGGGGCGAGCAAGGTCGCCATGTGCATCGGTTGCCACGGCATCCAGGACTACCGCGCGGCGTACCCGGAGGTCTACCGGGTGCCTGTCCTCGGCGGCCAGAACCAGCAATACCTCGAGAACGCGCTGAAGGCCTACCGCAAGAAGGATCGTCACTTCCCGTCGATGAATGCGATCGCCGGTTCGCTGACGGACCAGGACATCGCGGATCTGTCGGCGTACTACGCCGCCCAGAAGGCCGACTCGAAGGACAACCCCTACAAGTAAGCGCGCGCCGCCGATCTCTCGGCGGGACAGGAGCATTCATGAACAACGCATTCAAGACGGCGGCGGTTGCACTGGCGGCCGGCCTCGCGATCGGTACCGCGCACGCGGCGGACATCACGAAGGGCAAGGAACTGGTCGAATCGCACAACTGCGCGGCCTGCCACGGCGCGCAGATGAACAAGCCGATCAACGCCGAATATCCGCGCCTCGCCGGCCAGCACGCCGACTACCTCGTGTGGGCGATGCGCCAGTACCAGATGGGCCTGACGAATCCGCTGCTCGGTCGCAACAACGCGATCATGCAGGCACAGGTGCAGAGCCTGTCGGTCAGCGACATGAAGGACATCGCGGCCTACATCGAGTCGCTGAAAGAGACCGATCTCGTGTTCAAGAAGTAAGCGCGACGGGCCCGGCGGGCCCGCGCAGCAAGGATACCCCGCCCTGGCGGGGTATTTTTTTGCCCGCGCGCCGGCGCCCGCGGGGCGCCGCGGCGGCGCTCAGTCGCGCGATGCGCGGCGCAGGATGCGCTGCAGGTACGCGTCGGTATCGGGCGGCGTGTTCGTGCGCTGGGCTTCCCAGATCGTCTCGCCGAGGCATTCCATGATCACGTGCTGCGCGTCGTGGGTCGAGTCGAGCTTCGCCGCGAGCTTGTCGTGCGCGGCGCGGATGCCGGGCGGCTGGTCGATCGACAGCTGCTCGCTGATCGCGAGATGCATCGACAGGTGCAGGAACGGGTTCGTGCGGCCTTCCTCGGGCGTGTACTCGCGCGCGGTGGCGCCATCGGCGTCGGCGAGTTCGTCGTGGTATTCGGGATGCTCGACGATCCAGTCGGCTGCCATCGCTTCCAGTGGCGTCAGGATCTCGCCGGCGCGCTGCTTGCGCCAGGTCTCGGTGAAAAAGCGACGCACTTCGTCGCGGCTTGGATTGAACATGGTGGGGAAACGTCGTGATTCGGACGGCTGGATGCCGCGTCGCGCATTGTACGCCGGGTCGGCGGGCGGCGCAGGCGGCGGGTTTGGCGCGATCGCGTGGCCGCAGCGGCGGGGGTTCCGCGGGCCTTGCGGGTGAGCGGCGCGGGCCGGTGGCGTGCGCCGCCGGTGCCGGGTAACGGGTAAGCGTGTGGTAAGCGCGGGCTAGGCTCGCGGCCGCCGCGCCGTTACACTCCAACGCTTCCCGTCACCGCACCGTTCTCATCCGTTCCGTCATGACCGCCACCGCCCGCCCATCGTCCGCAGCCCTGCAGGGCACGCTCTACGTCGCGCTATCCGCCGCCGCGTTCGGCGCGATGGCGATCTTCGGCCGCTACGCGTATGCGGCCGGTGTCGACGTGCTCGGGCTGCTGATCGTGCGCTTCGCGATCGGCGGCGCGGTGCTCGCCGCGATCGCACGGCATCGCCGCGTCACGTGGCCGCGCGGGCGCGCGCTCGCGCCGCTCGTGGCGATGGGCGCGCTCGGCTACGTCGGGCAGTCGTTCTGCTACTTCAGCGCGCTGCAGCACGCGCAGGCGAGCCTTGTCGCGCTGCTGCTGTACCTGTATCCGGCCTTCGTCACGCTGCTGGCCGCGTGGTGGCTCGGCGAGCACCTCACGCGCGCGAAGGCCGTCGCACTGGTGCTGTGCGTCGCGGGTTCGGCGCTGATGGTCGGCGGCGGGCATGGCGAGCCGCTCGGGATCGCGCTCGCGCTGGCCGCCGCGGTGATCTATTCGCTGTACATCGTCGGCGGCACGAAGGCGACGCGCGGCGTCGATCCGCTCGCGACCACCGCGATCATCTGCCTGTCGGCGACCGCGACGCTCGTGGCGATCGCCGTCGTGCGGACCACGGCGTTCGGCGCGCCGCCGCGCTGGCCCGCGACGGCCGGCGGCTGGGCGTCGATGCTTGCGATCGCACTCGTGTCGACGGTCGCGGCGATGATCGCGTTCTTTGCGGGGCTCGAACGGCTTGGGGCCGCGCGCACGTCGATGCTGTCGACGCTCGAACCGGTCGTGACGGTCGCGCTGGCGGCGTTGCTGTTCGGCGAGGCGCTGTCGCCGCTGCAGTGGGCGGGCGGCGTCGCGATCCTGGCTGCCGTGCTGGCGCTGGTGCGCGCGGGCGGCGCGGCGGCCGACGATGCGACCGCGACCTCCAACGCATAGTCGGGAAGGGGAAAGCGGCGGCGCGGATGGCTACGCGCTGTCGCGGCCGCGGTTTGCCGGCGGAGGGCGGCCGGTGGGGCGTGCGTCGAGCGTCGGGCCGCATGGCGTCCGGCGGCTTGCGGCAGGCCGGCCGCGGTTGCGCGTCACTCGTTGGGCGGCGGGGTCTTCGGCCTGAATTCGCACAGCGGCTCGATCGCGCAATGCCAGCATTCGGGCTTGCGGGCCTTGCACACGTAGCGCCCGTGCAGGATCAGCCAGTGATGCGCGTCCTGCAGGAACTCCTTCGGCGTGAACTTCTCGAGCGCGGCCTCGACGGCGCGCACGTCCTTGCCCGGCGCGAGCCCCGTGCGGTTCGCGACGCGGAAGATGTGCGTGTCCACCGCGATCGTCGGCTGGCCGAACGCGGTGTTCAACACGACGTTCGCGGTCTTGCGGCCGACGCCAGGCAGGCCTTCCAGCGCTTCGCGATCGGCCGGCACCTCGCCGTCGTAGCGGTCGAGCAGGATCCGGCACGTCGCGACCACGTTCTTCGCCTTGGTCCGGTACAGGCCGATCGTCTTGATGTACTCGGTGACGCCTTCTTCGCCGAGTGCGACGATTTGTCGCGGGGTGTGCGCGACCGGAAACATCTTCCGCATCGCCTTGTTGACCGATACGTCGGTCGCCTGAGCGGACAGCATCACGGCGATCAGCAGCTCGAACGGCGTCGAGTATTCGAGCTCGGTGGTCGGATGCGGATTGAGGCTCTGCAGCGTTTCGTAGATCGCGCGTCGTTTGCTGGCGTTCATGGAGCGTTCTGGTCGGGCGGTGCGGACGGGCCGTCGTTGCCTGCGTCGTTTTCTTCGTCGTTGCCGCTCGCGGCCGCCGCTTCGGCGTCGCGTTGGGCCTGCTGTTCCGCGAGCCGCTTGCGGCGCGCCTCGGCGGCGTCGATCTGCGCCTGGACGGCCGCGCTCACGCCTTCGGTGTTCTTCGGCCCGGCACCTTGCCCGGACAGTTCTTCCTTCTTCTTGCGCGCACGCTCGAGCGCGGCGGCGATGATCGCGCGCTTCTTCGCTTCGGCGTCATCCGCAGCCGGTGCGGCGGATGGCGTTCCCGCGGAGGCCGCGGCCGGCTTCGCGGCGCTGGCCGCGCGGCGTGCGGCC